>CAYMLQ010000062.1:0-20591 GCA_964390795.1 uncultured Lentisphaeraceae bacterium | reverse complement strand
TATCGTGCCAAGGCGTGCGGTCGGCATCCTTGTAAGTCTTGAGCCAGGCGTCCGGTCGCCAGTGGTCGGCCTGCACGCCGTCGATGGAGCCGATCAGAGCGTCATGACCGGACTCGCTGAGCATCGCCGCGCTATGACCGAGCAGGCTGCGGCTCGTGTCGAACGCTTCGCGCCAGCCTTTGACGGTCTCCGCGCGGGAGTGAAAGCTGCCGCTTCGGTCGTAGGTGTCGAAGGGCGCGATGGAGGTGAAGACATCGATGAAGAGGGCGTCGGGAGCGAAGCCCTCGCGCATTCGCGTCATGTTCGTCGAGAGCCACGGCATGAAGGCGTCGGGTCTCCAACGATAGCTCTGCGCGTTGCGCTCGGGATGATACCAGGCTTTGAACGGCGAGCCGTCGGCTTGAAACACGATGTGGTCGTAACCGAAGCCTTCGGCGTCGGGATAGAAGTCGATGTAGTTGTCGTGCGGGGCAAAGAGCATGCCCGCGCGCCGCGCGGCCTCGCGCATCTCGCGGAAGGGCTTGAGCCCGCCCGCGGGCGGATAGATCTCGGGCAGCCGGTAGTCGTACCCCCAGCGTTGCCAGTCGTGTTTCACAAAGACCGCGTGGTTCAGTCCGTACTGGGCCGCGCGTTCGAGATCGTCCGCTGCCGCGCGGTAGTCTCCGCCCCATTGGTCGAGGCAGACGCGGCCGAGCAAGCCGTCGACGCCGCGCGCTTTTTCGAACCCGCACACGGCTCGGTACGCGCGGGCGGCAGCGTAGGCCCCGTGCGCGGAGGGTGCCAGCAGGAAACAGGCGTCGTAGGGCGTCTCCAGCGCGAAGCGGTTGTCAGAAGGCACGCACGCGACGCGGTCAGGGATCAGATCGGTGGCCTGTACGAGGCTGAGGCCGCCCGCATAGTCCGCGCCGATGTGGCGGGTGCCGAGCTGCACGCCGCCGTAGGGCAACGTGAACGCGCCGGGCTCGTCGTATACCGCGCCGAACCCGAGATAGATGCGGGTGGGCTTGCGGTCGGCGGGGCCGAGCGCAAGCTTCGTGAAGCACGGCGTGCCGCGCGCGTCGCGCACGGTGCCGGGCATATCCCACGCAATGCGCAGGACGCCGTGATCGGCCCAGACGCGGGCGCGGAGCGATAGGGTGGCCCGCGATGTCCCCATCGCGGATGAGGGCGGGATGGGGACATCCCGTGCCACCTCTGATAAAGACGCAATGCGGTGTGTGACCACCCAAAGATCGCCGTCGCGGTTGGTTTCGACGCGTTGGACAGGCTGGCCGTCATGCGAGCCACCGATAAGCTGGCAGCCGACCTCGACCATAAAGCCGCGAAACGCCAGTTCACGCGTGCCGTCGGAGAAGGCGATCGCCGAGTCGGTCAGGCCCTCGCGGCCGAGGACGACCGCCGCGCCATAACAAGCCTTGCCGTCTTTCAGGAAGAACGCATGAGGCGCACGTGTCTTGCCGGTCGCGGCTTCACGCGCCAACTGTAACGCCTGCTCGGTGCGGCCAGCCCACTCCGCTTCACTCGCGGGCAACGGCAAGGTGCCGACCACCAGTAAAGGCTCGCCCCAGAAGCCGTTGTCGCAGGTGGTGTCGTTTTTGGGGCCGGGGCCGTTCCAGAGGCGCAGGGTGACGGTCTGGCCCGCGTAGGCCGAGAGATCGACCTCGGCGGGCTGCCACGTCTTGGCGTCGGTGAAGCGGGCAAAGCGTTCGCGTTCGGCGTTGGACGCATCCAGCACGCTCACGCGGAAATCCACGCCGTCGCTTTTCGGCTCATCGTCGCGGCTGTCACGGATCGCGGTGTGGAATTTCAGGCGGATCGGCGTGTTGGTGGTGAGTGAGACCCGGTAGTCGGACCAGAGCGTGCCGTGTCCGCCTTTCCAGGGAGGATGGATGCCGAGGCAGGAACGGAGTACTCCGCCGCGCTCGATCTCCTCGCGGGCGGACGTGGCCCCGCTTTCGCGCTCCGAGCCGCTGAAGCGGTAAGGCAGTGCGGTCACGCGTCCGTTGCGCTGCCAGGCGGTGGCGGAGGGCGTGAAACTCAAGAGGCGCCAGACGCCCGGTTCAATCGCAGGGGGCGGGGGAAGCGTCGCAGCGGCGGTGGCGGGTTTCGGCCTCGCCGCGGTGAAGAGGGCGATGGGATGAAGGTCTGTTTGATTGAAGGCGAAATGCGCGTGGATCGGATAGAGCGCGTCCAACACGTGTGTGCGTGCAATGGAGGAGCAGGCTCTCTGCCACGCCTGTCCGGACGCAAGCGAGACGGCGAACGCGTTCGTGTCCGCGCTCTGCCAGTCGTCGTTCATCTGAAAGGTGACGGTGCCTGACACGGCACGGGCGGTGCCATTCGTGAGGTGGACGGTGAAGATAATCGGTTGATCGGTTGCGACGATCTTCGGCACGCCCTCAATGCTGAGCGTGAGGCCCTCCTGCGTGTCGGTCGGCGGGTTGAAGGCGAGCAGAGGGAGCGCGAGGAAGAGCAGCGGCACCAGCACGATGGCCAGAGTCAGGCCCCACGCGGCACGGCGGGCAAAGACGGGATGATTATGAGGCGTCATTGTCGTGTGTGGCATGGGCGTCTCGCCCATGGAAGACACGGGCGGGACGCCCGTGCCACGGCGCAGGACCACGGGCGGAATGCCTGTGCCACTGGAAGGTTGTTACTTTGAGGCGCCGAAGCGTTTCGCGTACATCGTGGCAGCGACGTCGCGGGCGGCTGCGACCAGTTCGGGGTAGGGCTGGTCGGTTACGGTCAGAAACCCGATCTGGTAGTTCTCGCCGTCGCCGCGCCCGGTGAGCGCCTGGTCGCGCCACTGGAACCAGTGCGTGCCGACATAGCGCGGGTGGTTGAGGCAATCGGTGACAAAGGCTTTGTAGCACTCGGCGCGCTCCTGCTGATCCCGGGTGGCGACGAGGCCGGTGTGGAAGAGTCCGCGGTCAAGTGCGCCGAAATGGAACTCGCCGTTGATCAAGGGTTTGTCATCGCAGCTGTCGGGGAGATCTTTGTTGGCCGAACGGCTGTAGATGTTGACGCTCACGACATCGCAGAGTTTTGCGGCAGCCCGATAGACCGAGGGAGCGCCCCAGGCGATGCGGCAGCCGAGATAGAGCTTGTCGGGCGCGGCGGCTTTGACGGCGTCGCGGATGACGCGGAAGTACTGTTCGGCAATCTGCGCGTGGAAGGCATCCAGATCCGCGCCCGACGCTTTCTCGCTCGGCTTGTTGGTGTTGGCGAGAAAGGTGTCCCAAGAGGCGAACGATGTGCCCCAGGCGGCGTTCAGCGCGTCGGCGGTCGCGTACTTTTTCTCCAGCCACGCCCTGAGCGCGAGTTTCGCGGGCTGGGTCGCGGGCGAGAGGACGGCGGACAGCGCGAGGGCGCGGTCGTCCTTGCCCCACGAGAGTTCGTTGTCAACAAAGTAGCCGATGCACCACGGGTCGTTGGCGGTGCCGGCCTTCTGCTGGTCGAGGGCGCGTTTGCGGATACCTTCGCCGAACTCTTGGGAGAAGGGATCGGGAAACTTGCCCCACCAGCCCTCGGAGCCCTCGATGCGCGGGCCGCTGGTGTTGAGGCAGACCGTATAGGGCGTGCGCCGCAGCAGGTAGACTTTGTCATCCGACCAGTTGGCGACGGTGTTGAGGCCCCACGCGCGGATACGCTGGTGAGCGAGGTCGGCATAGACGGTCTCCCAGCCCTCGCCGTACTTGCGCAGCTGGTTGGCGCGGGCGAAATCGAAGGTCTTGAAAGTGCCTTTGTCCTTGTAGAAGCCGTGGGGTGCCCAACTGCTCCAGCCATAGAACTTAGCGAAGGGCGAGTCCTTTTCGGGAACCCACGCGAAGTAGGGCTCGCGGCCGGTCACGCCGGTATCCGATCCGGGGCGCACGCAGTCCACGCCGTGCGAGAAAAAGAGGCGCCCGTCAGGATCGACGAGCCACCACTTGCCATTCACTTTCTCTGTGCGGAAGTGGCCGGTGGCCTTCAGCTGAGGCCCGGCGCTCCAGCCGCCCCACGCGTCGCGGTCGGCAGGCCCCGAGTTATCGGACAGCCATTTGGCTTCGTCCGCCTTGGCCTTTTGAAGTTCCGCCTCCGAGTGGATCTTGCCGGGCCATTCGACGTGCGCGAACTGGCCGAACGTGTCCACGAACGGCAGGAAGGTGTCGGTCTTCAGGAGGGTCAGAGGCCTCTCATCCGCCTCGATCTTGAGGACGTCGAAGGCAGCGGTCGCGTCGGGCTTGCCGAGGAAGATGTGCAGTTCCGCAGTTTTGCGGACGTTGAAGGTGCCGCCGTCGATAGCGGCCGGAAAACCGCGCATGCCGACCAGTTCAAGGGGCCGGTCAAGCATCCACGGAGTGAGGCGCAGACTGGTGGCGATCACGCCCGTTTCGCCGGGCTTGAGGGTGACGCTGCCGCCGGGCGAGTGCTCTTTCTGAACGCGGTTCTTGACGCTCAGGCTGACGGTGAGCGGGCGGGTGTCGGTATTGCGGACGGTGACGCGCAAGGGCCCGTAGGCGGCAAGATCGTAGTCGCCCGCTTTGAAGAAGACGGTGACACCCGGCCAGTCGTATGCCGTGCCGGTCTTGACGTGGATGCGTTTTTGCTCATCGAGGCGGATCTCGCTCGACTTGTTCGATTTGGCGTCGCAGAGGTCGGACGGCCACAAGGTCAAGGGTGCAGCCCGAAGCCCCAGGGCGGTGAAAAGGATCGTACACAAGACGGCATCGCGCATCATAATTATCCCCTAATAGGCGTTTTGGCTATGAGACAGCAGATCATCTGAGCGAGGACCCAAACAACGAATCAGTAAAAGAATAAACAATCAGCGGGGAATGGCAAGGGAAACCGCAGAAAACCGCAGAAGCTGGACGTTTCGGATTCTGTATTTTTTGTCATTGCCGGAGAACGGGGCGGTACTGTATAGTTTAATTATACAGAGAAGGAGCGTGGCCATGAATGCGACCGTTGTTGATTTGAGATACCGGATGAACGATGTGTTAAAGGCGCTGGATCGGAAGGAGAACGTCAACGTGCTTTATCGTGGGGCAGTCAAAGGGATTCTGTATCCAGTGGGAGAACCCCTTGGGGGCCATGTGGCCGAGCATCCGTTTTTTGGCGTTAGAGAGTCGGGGCCGTCGGTCGAGAGCCAGATGGAGTCGTTGCGAGGAGGGCGTTGCCGTGATCTTTGATACGGATATCTTTATCTGGATTCAGCGGGGTAATCACAAAGCGGCAAAACTCGTTGAAGAGGACGACAACCGACTTTTGTCGCTACAGACCTATCTTGAGCTTCTGCAGTGTGCGGAAAACCGTCGGCAGCACGAGTTGACGCGGCGCTTCCTGAAGGATTTCGGGTTCCGCGTGTTGCCCTTGACGGAGAACATCGGCCACCGTGCCGCTGTGTATATTGAAACGTATGCGCTCTCACACGGGTTGCGGGCCGGTGATGCCATTGTGGCGGCTACGGCGGCGGAGAACGGAGAGACGCTTTGCACTGGGAACGGGAAGCATTTCAAAAACATTCCTGATCTTTCGCTCAAGGTGTTTGGGGCACACTGAGAAAATGAAAGGGATACCGCTCTTTCGGCTCACGGGGACGTTCGCCCTCCATGTGAGTCAATAGAGAGTTTAGGTCGTCATGGAGGGTGAGTGTCCTCACGCGCCGTGTGGGTGATAAAGGGGGAGAGAAAATGGAACCACGTCGGTGTCGGATGCTACACACAGTGCTTGTCGCGCTGATCGCAGGCTCCGCTTCAGCGGTTTTTGCTCAAGCCGGACAGACCGCCGCCGCCATTGTGTTGTCGCTTGACGGATACTGGTCGCTGGCCACAGACCCTGGAAACGTGGGCCGCGAACAGAAGTGGTTTGAAAAGGCGCAACTCGCCGACGCCAAGCCGGCCAAGGTTCCGTGGATCATCCAAGAGGCGTTTCCAGCCTATCATGGCGTGGCGTGGTATGCGCGCGACTTCACGGCTCTGGCCAATCCATCTGCCGACGGACGCACGTTGCTCCGCTTCTGGCAGGTGGATTATCTGGCCGAGGTCTGGCTCAACGGCGTTCCGGTGGGTGGGCACGAGGGCGGCGAAACGCCCTTCACGCTCGATGTCACTGCCGCCGTCAAGCCGGGTCAAGTCAACCGCCTGACCGTGCGCGTGCTGAATCCGACCGAAGCGCCCATCGACGGCATCCGCCTCAGCGAAACCGCGAGGCGGTGCAAAGAGGGCGGGGCGAACTATGTTGCCGGCGGCAGCTACAATCACGGCGGCATCACGGAAAGCGTCGAGCTGCTCTGCGTTCCGCCCGTGTATCTGGAGGATCTGTTCGCGGCGGCCACGTCCCGCGCAGACGCGGGCAAGATCCATGTCCAGTTCGGCGTGCGCAATGCGGCAGAGGCCGTTCAAAAGACACAGGTCGCCCTCACGGTCTCTTCGGCCCGCAGCGGCGAAACGATTGCGCGGGTCACGTTCGACCGCGATTTGCCCGCAGGGGCCTCGCAGGTCGAAGCCGACCTGTCGGTCAGCAACCCGCACCTCTGGAATCTAAACGATCCCTATCTGTACCGCGTGACGGCCCGTCTGAATGCGGGGAGCGCGCTTTCCATCGATGAGCGCTCCGTGCGCTGCGGGTTCCGCGACTTCCGTTTCACGGACGGCTACTTCCGTCTCAACGGGAAGCGGCTCTATCTGAAAAGCACCCACACCTGTAACCACTTCCCGATCGGCCAACAGTTTGCCCGCGACCCCGATATGCTGCGGCGCGACCTGCTCAACCTGAAGGTCATGGGCTTCAACATGGTGCGCTTTATCTGGGGCGCGGCGACTCCGATGCAACTGGATCTCTGCGACGAGATCGGACTGATGGTCTACGAAGAATCCTACGCCGCATGGCCCATCGCGCCCTCGCCCAAAATGGCCGAGCGCTTCGACGCCGCCGTCAGCGAACTGATCGTGCGCGACCGGAATCATCCGAGCGTCGTGATCTGGGGATTGTTGAATGAAACGAAGAACGGCCCGGTGTTCCGGCACGCCGCCGCCCTGCTGCCGCTGGTGCGAGCGCTTGATCCGGATCGGATGGTCATGCTGAACAGCGGGCGCTGGGACGAGACCCAATCTGAAAGGGGAACGATCGGCGGGGTCTCCGGCTTCCGCCTGTGGCAACGCGACACCTCTTCGGAACCCTGGGTGGCGCTCAACGCCACAACCGGCACGATCCGCACGGTTGGTATCACATGGCCGCCCAACCGTCTGGCGCTCCACCCAGGCCCCGCAAACGAATTCAGCGTGCTCCGCTGGACCGCACCGGACAGCGGCGAAGTCGAGGTGGCGGGTACGTTCATCGGGCTGGCCGAACGGGCCTCGACCGACGTCCACCTCTTGCACAACGGACGCGCACTGTTCGACGGCCTGCTGAATCTGAATGGCGCAGCGAACGAGGCCCGCTTCGCCAAAACGGTGCCAGTCAAACAGGGCGACACGCTCGACTGCGTCGTCGGCGCGGGCAACGGCAACTATGGCGGCGACACCACGGGGCTGCTTCTCACGCTGAAGACGGCCAAAAAAACGTACGACGCCACAGCCGGCTTTTCCGACAAGACGAATCCCAGCGGCGTGTGGAGTTACGGATGGCTGGCTCCCTCCGCCGCGCCTGTTGCAACGACTTTCGCACGTTATGCGGATGACAAAAGCCTCGTTGGAAAAGACACTCCGGTGACTGCCGGCACGCTGTCGAACCCCGGCTCGCTGGCTTGGGATAATTCGGTCGGCGACTACCATTGCTATCCGCGAGTACCCCACTCAGCCGGCGACATCCAGTCGCTCAGAACGCGTGACGGCGAACGCGGCAGGCCGCTGTTCCTCTCGGAGTACGGAATCGGCAGTGCGGTCGACCTGTGGCGGGCTGTCCGCCATTTCGAACAGGAGGGCGCGGAGCAGCTCGAAGACGCCAAGTACCTCCGCGACAAGCTTGACCGCTTCCTCGCCGATTGGAAGCAGTGGCGCATGGACGACGTGTTCGCCCGCCCCGAGGACTTCTTCATGGAGAGCCTGAAGAAAATGGCCGGGCAGCGGACGCTCGGGCTCAACGCGATCCGCGCCAACCCCCGCATCATCGCTCACAGCCTGACGGGCGCGACCGATCATGTGCTGTGCGGCGAAGGCCTCACCACGCTGTTCCGCGAGCTGAAGCCCGGCACGATCGACGCGCTGTTCGACGCCTGGTATCCGCTGCGCTGGTGCCTGTTCGCCGAACCTGCGCACCTCGCACGGGGCAACAAGATCCATCTGGAGGCGACGTTCGCGGACGAGGACGTGCTCGCGCCCGGCGACTACCCCGCACGCCTGCAGGTGATCGGCCCCCGCATGACCCGCATCATGGATCGCACCCTCACGGTCACCGTTCCTGTCCGCACCGGCAGCACAAACGAACCGCCGTTCGCCAAGCTCTGGTTCTCTGAAGACGTCGCCATCGATGGCCCGGCGGGTGAATACCGTTTCCTCGCCACCTTCGAGCGAGGTGCAGCCGCAGCGGGCGGCCAAGCGACGTTCCACGTGAGCGATCCGGCGAACCTGCCGTCAGTGACCGCAGAGATTATCCTGTGGGGCGACGATCCGGCGCTGGCGCAGTGGCTGGCCGCACACGGTGTCCGCACACGCCTCTTCACTCCGGATCAGCCGGGCAAGCGCGAGGTGCTGCTCGTCTCATCGAAGCAGGCTGCGCCCGGCGGCGCAGCGGCTTTCCGTGAACTCGCCAAGCGGATCTCGTCCGGCTCCACCGTCGTTTTCCTTTCGCCCGAGGTGTTCACGCAAGGCGCTCAGCCGACAGCCTGGCTGCCGCTGGCAAAAAAAGGCACGGCGAAACCGATCCGCGGCTGGCTCTATCTCAAGGACGAGTGGGCGAAATCCCACCCGATCTTCGACGGGCTCCCCTCCGGCGGGCTGATGGACTACACCTACTACCGCGAGCTGATTCCCGATCTGGTCTTCACCGGACAGGAGCCGCCAGCCGAGGCCGTGGCGGGTGCGATCAAAGCTTCCCAAGACTACGACTCGGGTCTCATGCTCGCCGTCTATCCGCTCGGCGCGGGGCGCTTCGTTCTGAACACCCTGCGCATCCGCGAAACTCTGGCGTCCCATCCCGCCGCAGGGCATCTCTTGCTCAACCTGCTGCGCTATGCGGCACGCGATGTCGAGAAACCGTCCGCGCCGCTGCCTCCCGATTTTGACCGGCAGCTTGACGCGCTGGGCTACAAGGAGTGAGTCATAAAATGAAAAACGCGAAACACATCCAATGGTTGGCCGCCATCACGCTGGCCGCCATCACATCTGGCGCACGGGCCTTGGGCGAACGGGACGTCGTCAAGCCGCTCATGGAGGATAAGCTGATTCCGGCGCGGCTCACTCACCGAGAAATGGCGGGCGGCGAACTGGATCGGCGCATCACGGACTTGATCGACAAGAACTACATGGTTCTCGACCTGGACCGGGACTGGCTGGACAAGTTCAAGCACCGGACTGACCGCGGTGACAAAAATTGCGTCTACTACGGCATCGGCAAGGTTTTGGACGCCGGCAGCCTGTTCGCACAATACACCGGCGAACCGAAAGTGGCCGAACGCGCCCAGCACATCATGGGCCAGTTGCGGCGCTCGCGCGATCCGGACGGATACCAGGGCTTCTGGAACGTCGAATCGAACAATCATCAAAACGTTGTGAACTGGATCCTCCACGAACAGGAGTACCTCACCCTGGCGCTGGTGCGGAACTACCGTGTGACGGGGAACACCCAGGCTGTGGCGGACGCGAAGATCATGGCGGACTACATCATGCGGATGTTCTCAGCCAATAAGGATGGAGAGCATATCATTCCCCCCGGCACCTCCATCGCGGGGATCACAGAAGGGTTCGTAGAGCTGTATCGCGTGACGGGAGAGAAGGGCTATCTCGACTTCGCCAAGCGCCTGCAATATGAGCCGCACTGGTACTACCTGAAACCGTATGACGCGTGGGAGAAGAACATCGCGAAGTCCCGCTACCATGTCTACGTGATGCTGTCGCACATGTACCCGGACACGGAATTGTATCGGCTGATCGGGGGCGAGGACTACCTCAAGAAGAGTCTGTGGATGAAGCAGGAGCTGTTCGAACGGGGATACGGCGGGCTGCTGGTTACCGGTTCAACGTCGCAGGGAGAGCACTTCACGTACAATCAGGATGGTTCGGGACAGGTTGAAGAATCCTGCGTTACGGCTTATCTGCTCCGCTGGGTCGACAGCCTCCTGCGGCTGGAAGGCGACCTGCGGTACGGGGACATCATGGAGCGGGCGATCTACAACGCCCTGTTCGCTGCGCAGGCGCCGGACGGCCGCCGCATCTGCTACTTCACGCCTTTTACGGGGAAGCGGCAGTTCCAGACGATCGACACCTTCTGCTGCAACGGGAACTTCCGCCGCGCGGTTGCCGAACTGCCGCAGAAGGTGTACTACCGCACCCCGGACAACGGCATCGCGCTGAACCTGTTCACCCGTTCCGACAAGACCTTCGACGTCAGCGGCAAGACCGTTGCGATCAAACAGGAAACCGCCTACCCGAACTCCGGCGAGGTCAAGCTGACGTTCACCTGCTCAGAACCGGTCGAGTTCGCGTTCCTGTTCCGCACACCGCGCTGGGCAGAAACCATCGAGTGTGCCGTGTGTAATGTGCCGTACACACTGAACAAATCCGAACTCGGCTACGCTACGGTCAAGCGGGTTTGGAAGTCAGGCGACACGCTCACCCTTTCCATGCCGATGAACTGGCGTTTCGTTCGCGGCCGGATGATCCAGGAAGGTCGGGTCGCCCTTCTTCGAGGGCCGGTTCTGTTCACGCTCAGCGACACACTGAATGCCGATGTGCTTAAGAAGTGCCCGAAACCCCGTGATCTGGTTCTCGATCCGGCCAGCATCGGGAACCCGATTCCGGACGACAGAATCCGTCCCGACGGACAGAAGGTCATCGTCAAGGCCTGGACGAACCCCGAGCGCACAGGCGAGCCGGTCGACGTCGTTTTGACAGAGTTCGTCGACCCCGACGGCATCGACGTGTATTTCAAGGTTCCGAACCTCACTGATACGCGGCCGATTCGGATCGTAGCCGACGAACTGCTTTCTGAACCCCGCAAGTCAGCCAACGGAAAGATCACATTCGCGTGGTATGGCCCCTCGCGCGATCAAACGTGGAAGGACCTGTTTGCTGTTGAGGGTGAGCCGGTTGCCGATCTCGCTGCCGATTACCAGAATCCCAAGGGCAAGCCGGATTTACCGGCCGCGTTCCCTGACACGTCGAAGTCCGGCTCGTGGTCGTTCTTTAACTGCCGGAACGATGGCCTGCTGTCGACCGCCAAGGACGCCGACAAGAGGCAACTGAATTCGGCGTTCAAAGTTGACGGCTGTCCGCTGGGATACGCTTACGGTCTGCAAGGCGGCAACGCGTTGGGCTTTTTCGCCGACTACATGCCGGCTGAAAACATGGAGGAGAACTGGGCGCGGCATTATTCGAAAAACATGTTCGACCGGGCTATTCCGGCGAATGAGCGGAAACAGTATCTGCTGACACACCCGATCGCCGATGTCGCCAGCTATAACGTGGTTCGCTGGACGCCGGGCCCGCAACTTTCCGGCAAAGGCATCGTGATCTCGGGAAGGAAGCTGTCCAATCACGGCGGCAATGGCGTTTCGCTGAAGGCCGTGAACTGGAAAGACGACCAGACCCCGGTGGTTCTTAATGTCCTCGATCTGGAATCGGAAGGAACGGCAAGCCAAACCCGCAACTCGGAGTTCGTCGTCCGTGTGAACCCCGGCGAGTTGGGCAGAAACATCGATATTGTGATCGGCAATAACGGGAGTTATACCTGCGATTCGACGGCGCTTAGGCTCAGCGTTTACGCGACCGACAAGCGTATCGAAACGACCGGCAAGGATGTGACCCAAAAGGTGCGGGCCGCTTTCCAAGGAAAGTTCAGGACAGACCTGGGCAAGTACGCAGACCTTTTCGGCGACCCTGCCCCCGGTCAGGAAAAAACGCTCAAGCTAAGAGTTCAGGATCTGGGCGGTAACAGCAAGACGATTGAACTGTCTGAAGACGCGCCCATCGAGTTGCCGTAGCTTCCAGAGGTCAATTGGGTAATCGGTTAGTGACAGGGGATGCGACAAGTACACGCGAGGCTTGGCGGAAGGCCGGTGGTGAGACAGTCCCTGCGAGCCTCGCGCCCCGCACCGCAATGAACGCTTCAGGTTCGACCTCCGTCGAATCGTCCAGCGTTTTCCGCGAAATTTTTGTCCAAGGCGATCATTTTTTTAATATACTGTTTTCGTTGCTGATAAAGGAGCGCCTGCAATCATGATGAATACCCGACTCGCTTTGTGCTGCCTTTTGGCGCTGCTTCTGACGTTGTGCCATACGGCTGAGGGCAAGTTGATCGGCTACTGCCCGTTGGATGCGACTTCGGGAACAATCGCCACGAACCTGGCGCCAGGAGGGGCGAGCGGCGTGCTGGTAGGCAGCGGCGTGACGTGGGTGACCGACGTCCACTGACAAGGGGACTAACGTAAGTGTTACAATAAGTGTTGCTTGTGATTGGGCATGACAAGGAGTGTCTCTATGAACAGAAAATGGTCTAACCTGTATCGTCTCATGGTTCTCGCGGTGTGCAGTTGCGGCGGGTTACTGCACGCAGCGGACCGGAACTGGAATGCGGGCGCAAACGCACAGTGGACCAATGCCGCCATCTGGGCGGAAGGAGCCGTGCCGACCGCTGAGGATAACGTGTCGCTAAAGCTCAACAGTGGCATGACGATTGGCAATGGCGTCAACGCCGTTGCCAATACGGTCGCGCTCAGCAATGCGCTTAATAACCTAACCCTAATCATCGACAAAGGCGGCAGCTTGACGGTCAGCGGAGCGATCACCGATTCCGGTGCGGGAATCGCTGATATCCGCGTGAATAATACCAACGAAGCGAACGCCGCAAACATTCTGACCGCCTCATCGGTGGCCTGCCGTGAATTCTCGCTTCCTTCCGATCCTGTCAGCCCTCAGTACCTCACGACGGGATACGACATGAGCCTCTCTTCGTGGATCAACGTGAATTACGGGAATCCCGTCTATGGCAATACGTACCGGCAGACAAACGGAACGATCACCATTCCCAATGGCGGCTATGGGATCGTCTTGATGGATGCGACCGCAAAACCGGCTGCGGGCGCTTTCGGGCGTTACGTTCTGGACGGCGGAACCCTGAAGTCTGACCGCATCGGGGCGGCCGATGACAACGGAAACAACGTCGACGCCTACCGCTATGCCGGCATCGGGATCTTTGAATTCAACAACGGCACGGTTCAGACCCGTACGACCGTCGATCCGGTCTGGTTCCGAAACGGCAGCACCTTCGAGAACTACAACGGCAGCGGCATGAAAGACACCCAGTATAACACCAGCAAGCCTACCACCATCCAGTTGGCGCAAAGCGGGACGCACACGTTTTACGTTGACGGTTCCGGCAACAGAATCTACATTTCGCCTTCAGCGCAGATTGTCAACAAGCCGGGCGAAGCAGGCACCCTTCTCAAGGCAGGTGCGGGCGATCTGGTCTTGATGGGGGGCAGTCTGGCGGCGACCAACTCGTGGACCGGAGACACGACGGTAACGGGGGGGCGCATCCAGACGGACTATAGCCAGATCGCCGGAGCGCCTGGCAGCTTGGCTCTGAAGAACGCCTACAGCCCCGGCTCCAAACTCATCCTCAACGGCGGCGGCTTCGACCTCACCGGTCGCAACAATGGAACGAACTGCTCGTTCACGGGTCTGACGATTCCCGTCGTCTCCAACACCCCGCTCACCCTAGTACTGAGTTCCACGGCCGGGATGACTATCGGCCAAGCCGTTTCGAACGCTTGCCTTCCACCCGGCTCCTACATTCGCCGCATCAACGGCACGCAGATCCAGCTGAATGCGATGAGCACGAACACCGCCAGCCCCCTGACCGGACAGACCATGGATTTCGCCGCAGCGAATTTCACCAGTGAACAAACGGTCAGCAACGTCACGCTGCAGGCGGCCGCCTCGACCGTCAGCGTGAATCCGGCGGGTACGAGCACGCTGCTGACCTTCGTTAACGTGAGCGGCCCCGGCGGGTTGACCAAGTCCGGTACGGGCACGCTCAAATTGACGGGAACCATCGCCTTTGACGGAAAGATCAATGTCAACGCAGGCATGCTGGACTTTGCAAGCAGCGCCAACATCACGCTGACCAATGCCATTACCGGCTCCGGTATCTTCCGGCAATCTGGGACGGCGACCAACAGCGTCATCGCGTCGGCAAACGGTATCAACACCTTCAGCGGGGCCGTGGTGGTGGACGGGGGAACGCTCCAACAAGGGCAGGGAACCGCAAACCAGTACCGCGGGCTTGTCTCCGCCGCCTCCTATACCATCAACAGCGGAGGGACGATCCTCGTATCACGGGACAACATGAACGGAGGCGCGACCTTTAACCTGAATGGAGGAACGCTGAAAACGGCTAGCGGTTACCAAACCCTTGGGCCCCTCAACCTCAACGGCGGAACGATCGTGACCGGCCCTGGTTCCGGAGGCCCCTACCAAGCCTTCGCGCTCAGCGGGAACGTCGTTGTGACCGGTACGGTGCCCTCCGTGATCCTAGCCGGAGCCGGTTCGAATAATGGTATCCATCTGTTGTTCAACGTTTCGGCGACAGGCACCCGCCGGACCTTCCGCGTTGAAGAGGTGACCGGCAATGCAGATGCTGATTTGACGATCTCAGCCAACCTAGTGGACAGTTCGCACACCGGCACCAATGCCGGCCTGGTCAAAGTCGGCTCAGGAACACTGCTCCTTACGTCCGGAGCCAACACCTACAGCGGCGCGACGATCGTCAGCAATGGCACCCTGCTGGTCAGCGGCGGCATCAGCAACTCGGCTGTTACCGTTGTTTCCGGAGCCGCCTTCGGAGCTGCGGGTACGAATTTTGCACGCGTCGCCTCGCTGACGCTGAACGAAGGGTCAAAGGTTGTTTTGACGTACGACGGGAACGCCATGACTGCGGGCCAGATCGTTGTGACCGGCACGCTGACACTCCCCGCCGTGGCCACGCTCAACGTCGTTGGCACTGGCTACCTTTATACGGGACAAGTTCTCTTTTCGGCGGGGACGGTCGCAGGTGCGACGGATCTGAGCGGCTGGACAATCAACGGTGCGCCAAGCAGCTCCCGTGCGGTTGTGGTTGGAAAACAGGTGGTCCTCCATATGAATCGGGGAACTCTGATAACGATCCATTAGTGAGGCGCGAAGGGTCTGAGAAGAACGACTACAGGGCGCCTTTCGTGTGCGGCCGCAGGGGATCAAGAAAGGAAGAGCGGACTATGTGTCACAGGTTTATGTTGACGGTCGGACTGTGTTTGGCGGGGCTTTTTCTCTCGGCACAGGAGCAGCCCAAGATGCGTGTGGAGCATCCGCGAGAGGCGACGGAATGGATCGTCTCATACGCCTACAACGCCAACGACACTAAGTTGCCGCGCGTGCTTCTGGTGGGCGATTCGATCTGCAACGGTTACAATAAGGAAGTCTGTCAGGAGTTGGCAGGCACGGCCTACGTCACGTTCTTCGCAACCTCGAAGTGCGTGTGCGACAAAAGCTATCTGCGCTCGCTCGCCCTCTTTCTCGGCGAGGCCGACTATGCGGTCGTCCACTTCAACAACGGGCTCCACAGCCTTTCGAGTGACCGGCAGGACTGGGAGACGTGTCTCCGTGCCGCGATCAAGCTGATCAAGGAGAAGGGAAAGGGGGCGAAGATTGTCTGGGCGAGTTCGACCCCGCTCAAAGATCCGGCGCTCACCGCGAAGGCCAGGGAGCTGAACGTCATCGCCGCGCGGGTGATGGCCGAGGAGGGGGTTCCGACCGACGACCTCTTTGCGCTGATGGATCCGCTCGACCGCGACGCCAACTGGAGTGACACCTTCCATTTCAAGAACGAGGCTAAGAAGATGCAGGCCAAGGCGGTCGGCGACTGCGTGCGGACGGCGCTGGGCACCGGCAAGGCGTCGGAGGCCGCTGCCGCGGCGGCTCTCAAAGCCGCGAGCACAGCCACCGGTCCCGACGGTAAACTGGACGCGGCGAAGAAATAGCGGGTAAACCCCGTTCGCTCGGCAACGGAGCCATATGACGATTCGGACCCTCCTAGAAAACGCGGTGGCCACGTGGCCGGGGCGCAAAGCGTTGAGGTACCGGCGCGACGGCGTCTGGCTGAGCCGGACCTATCTGGAGCTGTCCACGGGCGTCAGCCAGATGGCCGAAGCGTTCGGCGGGCTTGGGCTCAAGCCGGGTGAAGAGCGCGTCGCGGTCATTCTTGAGAACGGACCCGAATGGGTGGAGACCTATCTGGCGATTGCGGGCGCGGGCGTGCCGGTCGTGCCGCTCGACCCGAAGCTGCGATCCGAAGAGGTGACGCATATTCTGCGGGACTCCGGCGCGGTTCTGGTCATCACCGAGACGAGTCACCGGGAGCTTCTCGAAGCGGTTCTGCCGGACGTGCCCGATGTCCGCGCGGTCGTCCTGTGCGAAGGCGACACGGAGCCCTCTCCGCTTGCAGGCCGCCCGTGTTACAGCTATGAGGCGCTGCGCGCCGGCGTCGGGGATCGGCCGCTGGCGTGGTATGACGCGCACAAGCCTGCGCCGCAGGACATCGCCTCGGTCATCTACACCTCCGGCACGACGGGCAAGCCTAAGGGCGCGCTGCTCTCACACACCAATTTCTGCAGCGACGTGGCCGGGGCGTTGGATGCCATCGGCAAGAACGTGGTCACGACGGCGGATGATTTTCTGGTCGTGCTGCCGCTTTTCCACTCCTTTTCGTTTCTTGCTAATCTGGTGCTGCCGCTTTACAAGGGATGCGGCCTGTGTTTTGTCGATAACGTGCGCACGGTCGGCGACGACTTCAAGACCCTGCGGCCCACGATCCTGATGGCCGTGCCTTTGCTGGCCGAGAAGCTTCTTGGCAAGATCGAGGGCAAGCTGAAGGACAGCCGGCTGGCGCAGGCGCTGCTGAAGTGCGGCTGCGGACGGCTCGTCGGCCGGAGCGTGCGCAAGGGTCTGGGCGGGCGCTTGCGCTTCATTGCGATGGGCGGCGCGCCATGCCCGCTTCACATCTTGCAGGGGTTTAGCAGGTTGGGGATCACGGTACTGGAGGGGTACGGACTCACCGAATGCTCGCCGGTGGTGTCGATCAACAGCGTTCGCGCGCCGCACCTCGGGACGATCGGCAAGAAGCTACCGAACATTGAAATCCGAATCGCCGACGCCAACGAGCAGGGTATCGGCGAACTTCAAGTGCGCGGGCCTATCGTGATGAAGGGGTATTTCAGGAATCTCGAAGCCACGCGCGAGGCGTTCGACGGCGACTGGCTGCGCACCGGTGATCTGGCGTCGGCTGACAAGGAAGGATATCTCACCATCCGCGGCCGCAAGAAGGCGCTGATCGTCAACCGCGAGGGCAAGAACATCTACCCCGAAGAGGTGGAGAACGTCATTTCGCGCGATCCGTTCATCGCCGACGTGGTCGTTGTGGGCTACACCATCGGAGGCATACCGGGCGAGCGGGTGGGCGCGTTGTTATCGCCCGATTTCGACGCCATCAAGGCGGCACATCACGGTGAGGCGCCGCCCTGGGAGAAGGTCGAGGCGTTGCTCCACGAAGCTGTGCGCAAGCAGTGCGAGAAGATCGCGGAATACAAGCATCCGCGCAAACTCGTCGTGCAGCGCGAACCCCTCGAGCGCACGTCGATCCAGAAGGTCCGGCGCTGCGTATATCAGGGCAAGCTGGACGAATAGGCGAGCCCGCCTGCGTCGTCTGGTAGGGCGGGGTCCCCGAACCCGCCGCCGGTCCCCGGTGCCGCCACAGTGCCCTGCGGACGCCTGCGGGGAGGCGTCCCGATGAAGCGACTACATGACCCGTGACCGTGCGCGAACGATGCCGCCGCAGACGAACCACACCAGTGTGGTAACGGACATCACGGTCTTCATCGCGGACTTATCCAGCGCGTCCGCGAAGTAGAGCATCGGCGCGAGCAGGACGCCTGCCAGCGCCACGTAAGAGAGCACGAAACAGAGCCGTCGGATCATGGCGTCTCTCCTCTTGAGCGTTGAACGTTGAGCGTTGAGCGTTGAGAGTTATTCCCTTGTTGCCACCGGCTCATGCCCACATACACCGCCGAGGCGATGAACCAGCCCGGCAGCCCCACAAAGAAAATCGGAATGCCCGCGTACTTCACGAGCAGCAGGCAGGCGGCCAGCGTGCCGAACCACGACCAGGCGGCCGCCGCGTTCCATGTGATGCCCGTCTCCGCGGCCAGCATGGAGCGCAGTCCCAGGCGCGGCAGCACCCAGAAATCCATGAACAGCACGGCGCCCATGGGCATCAGCAACAGCCCGTAGAGCGCCACAAAGTCGAGCAGCCGCATCGTGACCGCCGGAAACATGCCGGCCACCGCCGCCAGCATGCCCGTAACGAAGGTCACCTTCACGCGCGAAACGGTGGGCATCACCGCCTGAAACGCCAGTCCGGCGCGGTAGATGGTCGGGTTCGCCGTGGTCCAACCCGCCACAACGACACAGATCAATCCGGCCAGCCCGCAGGCCGCAGAGGCCATGGGGCCGGGCAGCGGCGTCGTGTTCGCGGCGTCCGTATGGAGCTGCAGGGCGAAGAGCACGGCCGCGCAGATCCACGCCATGAAGTGGCCTAGGTACATGCCCGCGGCCGCCGCCACCGAATACCAGGACTTGCGCGCGAAACGCAGCAGGCTCAGGTCGGACATGCCGACGTGGACCGCCATGTTGCAGAACCAGGCGAAAAAGACCACATGCCAGAAGGTGAATTTGAGCTGGCCCGGCAGCGGATCGCCGCCCTTCCAGATCACGCCGCTGAAGAGGTGCCACGCGTCTGAGGCGCTGTGGAAAGGATGGCCGGTCGCCTGAAGGAATTCCTTGAGGCCCACGATGCCGAAGCCGAGAAACACGAAGACCATCCACGGCGCGGCCAGATCCGCCACCCACGCCACGAAGCGGTAGCCTTTGGCCGCGACGGCCGCGATGATGAACCCCACGGCGAGCACGGCCGCGCACCAGCCCCAACTGTTTGGCAACAGGTCGCTTAGCGAAGGCATCGGAAACTTCAGCAGCACGCCGACTGCGGTGGCTGAGATCGTCACCATCGCCCCGGCGAGGCAGCAGAACATCAGGCCGTTGGCGAGGTTGTAGAGCGTCACCAGGCGCCGCCCGCAGATGCGCTCCAAGTGGTAGTAGAGCGTCAGACGCGCGCGCACCGCGATGGGCGCGGTCATGAACATCCAGCTCAGCACGGCCAGCACGTTGCCCGCCAGCAGTCCCAGAATCAGGTCGAAGGCGCTCACGCCCGCCGCCACGAAGAGCGGCCCGATCATCAGTTCGGTTCCCGCGATGTTCTCGCCCGCGTAGACGCCGAGAAAATTGCGGAACCCCAGTTGCGCCGACGGCGGAACCGGCTCGCGCTCAAACTCCGCAGAGTCGCCCGCGCCGTCCTCCGCCCCGTTCATCTTACTCTCGCTCATGGCCCCAGTATAGCAGGACGGGGAGAAATCTGGAACTCAGGAAAACAGGAAGAGAAATCGGGATCGCATGGTGTATCGCGTGGTGTGAGAAAGAGCGTTCGTTGTAGGGAAGGGCCGCTCTAATTTGTTTCCGCATAGTATGAGAGGTTGCCCTCCCTGGCTGCTTTCCTGATTCATATTGCCGTCCACGCAGGCAGACGCGTGGCGAGTCTGCGGGGGGGGCAACCTGAACACTGAACCCTGAACACTGACCCCTACGCTCTCACCATCCGGCCGCCGCCCAGCACGAGGTCGCCGTCGTAGAGCACGAGCGACTGGCCGGGCGTGACGCCGAAGACCGGCTCGTCAAAGCGGACGCGCAGTGAACGTCCCCCGGCGCTGATCGCCTCGACCGTGGCGGCTACGGCATGCTGGCGGTAGCGCACCTGCGCTGTCGCGCGGGCGCCCGCCGCGAGCGGGTCGCGATGCCAGACGAACGCCTCGGCGTGGCAGGTGACGGCGCAGGCCGCCTCGGGCCGGTCGCTCACCGTGATGGTGCCCGTGGCCGGATCGATGGCGATCACCTTGACCCGCTCGCCCGTCGCGAAGCCGAGCCCGCGGCGCTGGCCGATCGTGTACGCGTGGATGCCGGTGTGGTGGCCGAGTGCGCGGCCGGTCTCGTCGACGAACACGCCGGGTGTGGCGCGGCCTTGGAACTGGCGCCGCAGGAATTCGGCGAAGTGGCCTTCCGGCCCGGCGAAGCAGACGTCCTGACTTTCCGCCCGCTCGGCATTGACGAGACCGTTGGCCTGAGCGATTGCCCGGACCTCGGGCTTGGTCATGCCGCCCAGCGGTAAGCGCACGTGGCGCAGCGTCTCCGGCGCGATGGCGTGCAGGAAGTAGGTTTGATCTTTGTTTGGGTCAACGCCGCGCAGCAGGAGCGGACGGTTCTGTTCGTCCGTCTGCAAGCGCGCGTAGTGGCCTGTCGCGACCTGCTCCG
>CAYMLQ010000061.1:0-20695 GCA_964390795.1 uncultured Lentisphaeraceae bacterium | reverse complement strand
GGCGGCGACCGGACTCTGACGGTGAATGCTGATGTCGTCATCAATGGCGCAATCGGGGCGGACGCACCCGGTCGAACGTTCACAAAAGTGGGGACGGGCAAGCTGAAGCTGTCCGGCCTGAACACGTACGACGGCATCACGGTTCTCGAGAGCGGCACGCTCGAGGTCAGCACCATCGGCAATTTCAACAGCGGTACGCCGGGCAATTTGGGGACGGCCGCGGCTGCAGGGCTGGTGAACACCGCCTCGGCCGCCTCGACGAGTTCCAATTCGCTGCAGCTGGTCACCAACAGCCCCAAGACGCTACGCTATGTCGGCGGCGGGGAAACGAGCGACCGCGCGATCTACTTCAACCACCAGATGCTCTCTAGCGCGACGATCGACGCCAGCGGATCAGGCGCCCTGATCCTGGGCGGTCCGCTGTCGTGGTACACCAGTAATGGCACCCAGGGGAACGGTCTGCTGATCCTGACCGGCGACAGCACGGCCGACAACAGCCTGACGGGAACGTTCACGGAGAAGAACAACTGGGCACTGAACATCCAGAAGAACGGACCGGGCACCTGGGCGCTCGCCGGTAACAAGAACTATAACGGCATCACGATCGTGAACGAGGGCATGTTGAGGTTCGACTCGGTGGCCGACAGGTACACGAACAGCGCGCTGGGCACGGCAAAGTACCTGAGGACGGCTTCGACGACGCTCGACTACGCGCTATCGTTGGGTACGGCCACGACGGCCGGCACGCTCCAGTACACCGGTGCGGGGAACAGTTCGACCGACCGGGCGCTCTCGCTGAACGGAAACGGCACGCTCGACGCCGGGGCGGCGACGGGCGTGGGAGCGCTGACCGTCACGGGAGAAATGTCGTCCCGTGCCGCGAGCGGCACACAGACGCTTACGCTGGCAGGCGAGAACCCTGGCGTCAACACGCTCAGCGGAGTCATCAAGAATGGCACGAACGGTTGTGCGTGTGTGGTTGCGCTGACGAAAAGCGGCGCCGGAAAATGGATTCTTGCCGGCGCGAACACCTATACCGGCGCGACAACAGTCGCCAGCAACGGAGGCACGTTGTTGGTCAACGGCAATCAGTCGGCTGCGACAGGTTTGCTGACGGTGAACACCAACGCGACCTTCGGAGGCACAGGCACGGTCTATCAGGCGGTCGTCAAAGCGGGGGGCAAGTTGTCGCCGGGGATCAGCGGCTTCGGCGTGCTCTCAGTGGCGGCAGGGCTGATGATCGAGAGTGGCGCGGTGTTCATTCTGGATGCGGGCCAAGGGGGCTCTGACCGCGTGGCGGTCGGTGGCACGCTTTCGCTGCCGGAGGCGCTCAAGCTCGAGATCCTTCCCGGTGGCATGCCGCGAGGAAAGGTGCTTTTCACATATCAGACCTACTCCGGTCCGGAGGAGGTGCCGTTCGAGGACGTCACCAGCAGCGTGATCTACAAGGCAGTAAATGACGCGGCAAGCAAGCGTATTATGATCCGTCCGTCGGGTACGCTGATCAAGATCTTATAAAGCGTTCTACCGTCCGGGTCGAGGTTACCGGCGCAGTCCACGAAGCGGGATTCGCACGCTAGGCCGAATTCGCGGCTGGCCGTCCGCCAAAAGGCGTTGTCAGCGAGATCGAAGCGGCGGCGGATGCGGGCGAGATCGTAGAGGTCTTTGAAGCGCGGCGTGTCGGGCCTGCGGCCGATCTTGGACCGGTAGACCGGAAGCGAGGTGAGATAGGCCCGCATCTTCTCGCCGGTGATGCGCTCTAGCGTGTAGGACTGAACCGTCAGACCGTCGACCTTGCGCTTCCCCTTGAAAACGAAAAGAGACCCCAGCAGAGCTGCCATGCGCCTGATGCTGATGCCCACCGCGAGCTTGCTTGACACGTCCGTTTCGTTACGCTAAAGTACTTTCGTAAGTTGAAATCGGTTTTACGTGTTGAAATGACAGGTTCGTAACAGGGAATGGAGGAGAGATGCGCACAAAGTTCAGCTTGGCCCCGATAGTCTTCGTCGCGTGTGTCGCTGCGTTCGCGGGCGCCCAGGCGGCTGTGACGGTTAACTCAACCAACTTCGCTTTTACCGCCAACTGGCCTGCGGGGCAGCCCCTTGTGGCGACTGTACCTGCCACACCGCCGAATATCGCGGCGGCCACGAACGGCGCGGTTCCCTTCGCGATCGGCGAGCACGGCAGCATTTCCCACAAAACAGCGTACCTGAACGACGGCCGGTACGGGAACGCTTACAGTTGGATCACCGCCTCCCTGACCTTGTCCCGCAATGTGGCGCTAGGCGGCGCCTATGGCACCGTCAACATGTCGTTCGCCGGCGTGGCGCTGAACAACGCCGCGGCGTTCACCGTCAGCGATATTGTGTTCGGGCGAACGGCGTTAGGCGAATATTCGGACCGGATTGACGGGACGATGTATCTGCAGGTCACCACGACGAACAGCGTCGCGGCCATCACCAATCTGAATGCCGCCGCAGACGCGCAGTGGACCACCTTGGGATCGTTCACGACGGACGACGTGTACGAGCACCAGTTTCACTTAACTCCGCCGCTGAACATCACGGGCGTGCGCATCGTCACGAAGGCCGGGAACTGCATCGACGAGATCGTCGTACATGGCGAACCGGTAGCCCCTCCGACGTGGGGCGCGGGCGATTTCGTGTGGACCAATGAGACCGGCGGGGCTTGGACGTCCGGCACGAACTGGGCGGGCAGCGTAGCCCCCTCCACAGGGAATAACAAGATCTTCTTCATGGTTGCGCCGCTGTCCGGCAAGACCGTCACCGTGCCCTCCTCCGGTATGGATCTGGCCTCGCTCGCCGTCGACGCTTCGCCGGGGACGGCCGAAGCTGTGACCTTCACCGGCGGCCCGCTGAACTTCTGGGATCCGCGCACGCTCTATGCGAAGGGCTCAACCGTGTTCTCGAACAGCGTCCGGTCATGGGCCGAGATCCGCCTGAACGGGCCCGGGAGTGTCGCATTCACTGCTTGGGGCGGCCTTGCGCTTTCGCATCCCCGCCTGCACGCCAGCGGCAGTCGCCTGGCCGTGAGCGGAACCGTCTCCGACAAAACCCTTCCGGCCCAGCTTCCCGCAAACCCCTGGATGCACCTCGACGCGTCCGACGCGTCCTCCTTCGGCATTGAAGAGTCGGGCGGCGTCAAGTATGTGCAGACGTGGAGCGATGTTCGCACGAACGGCGTGTATGCCTCTGCGCCGTTTGCCAAGAACCGGCCGGTCTTGAATGCGGGGAACGGACTCCCGCACGTGGATTTCGGCCTGTTGAATCGGGCGCAAACGGACGGCACGCTGGACGGCCAGCATCTGTGGTGGAGCGCGACGAACACCAATCTGCGCGCGGTCTTTCTCGTGTACAGCGACGCCGCTTCGGGAGACAAGCAGAACTTCATCGGGAGTCTGGCCAACGGGCTGCCGTTCCACCGCGGCCCCGGCGGCAAGTTCTTCGACCCCGCCGCATCTGCGTATTTGCGTAACGGCACTCAAACCCTGGACGGCACGTCCGTGAACGGGGTGGATACGATCTTACCGGTCGGCTTCCATGTGGTCGGACTCACCACGCTGGGCGGAGGCGTGAAAGGCGATGTCTTCGCACGCGACAACCTTGGGCATGCGGGCGGCCAGAATCTGTCGGAAGTCGTGCTGTATGACCGCGAGCTGACCCCCGCAGAATGCCAGGCGGCCGAAGCCTATCTGCTTTACAAGTGGTTCGGCAGCGCGCGTCCGGGCTATGCCGAAGGTGCCGGGCAGGCGGCCCTTGTCACCCTGGCGAACAGCGCGAAGCTCGAAGCCCAGACCGATTTCCGCGCATTGGAGCTGCGGCTCGACGGCTACGCCTCGAAAGAAGGGAGCGGGCAGCTCACCGCGGGAAGAATCACGCAGCCTTACGGGACTTTCACGATGAACGGCGGTACGTTGGCCGTGGCGGGAGACCTCTTAAGCGAGGACGCGGACCTCTTGCTGCCCGACCCTTGGATGCATCTCGACGCCAGCGACTACACGAACAGCATGACGGTCACGGAGGCGGGTGGTGCGCTTTATGTGGAAGGGTGGTCGGACGTGCGCGCCAACGGCATCGCCGCCTTTCCCCCTTGGGCGTCCAGTCGTCCCTTGCTCGTCACCAACGGTCTGAACCGTCTGCCGTATGTGGATTTCGGCCCCCTGATGCTCAGCACGATCACCGGTCCCCACTTGCTTTGGAACCAGACAAACGCGGCGATACGCACGGTTGTCTTGGTCTATTCGGACACAGAGCCTGATGCTCGCTCCTGTTTCCTGGGCAACCTGGAGGGGACCATCCGCTACTACCGGGGAACCGGCCGCACGCTCCTGAGTCCGGGCGCGCCCGGGGATATCCGGAACGGCCGGCTCACCTTGGACGGGAAGGCAGCCGAACCAGCCACCTACATGGGCCCCGGCTTCCACGTCTTCAGCAGCGTGACCGCAGGCGGCGTGCGCAGCGACGTGTTCGCGCGCGACAAAGTGGGTTGGACGGGCGGACAGAAACTGGCGGAGGTCTTGATCTACAATGTCCCGTTGACTGACGCGCAGCTCCGGCTGGTCGAGCAGCGGCTCATGCGCAAATGGCTGGCCAGCGACCGGCTCGGCTATGCCGGCGCTCTCCAGGCACCCGCCCCGGCTCCCGCGCCAGGCGCGTGGCTGCACCTCGACGCGTCGGACACGAACTCGCTGACGCTCGTCGAGTCCGGCGGCGTGCGCTACGTCCAGGCGTGGGCCGACGTCCGCACCAACGGCGTCCACACCTACGCGCCTTTCGCGAAAAACCGCCCGGTCTTGAAAACGGGAAGCGGCTTCCCGCATCTGGACTTCGGCCTCCTGAGTACGGTAAAGACGGGCGGCACGCTGGACGGCCAGCATCTTTGGTGGAGCCAGACGAACACCAATCTGCGCACTGTTTTCCTTGTTTATAGCGATGCCGATTCTGGCCTCAAGCAGAGCTTCATCGGAAGTCTGGCTGACGGGCTGCCGTTCGCCCGCGGCGGAAGCAGCCTGTTTTTAGGCTCGGCCGCCTCCGCTTATTTGAAGGACGGCATCCATTCGCTCGACTTCGCACGCGTGGTCGGCCTGAGCACCCTCCTGCCGGAGGGGTTCCACGTTGTCGGGTTGCGAACCCAGGGCGGCGGGGTCAAGGGCGATGTTTTCGCCCGGGACCGCGACACCCATGCGGGCGGACAGAAATTGGCGGAGGTGCTCGTGTATGAGCGCCCGCTGGACGATGCGGAGTTTGCGGCGACCGGTAGCTACCTGATGCGCAAATGGTTCGGAGCCGGGAGTGACCAGGATTCGGCGGTCTACCGCCTCAAGGGGCTAGCAGACACGACGCTCGATGTTGGCGCAGGCCGCGTCCTGACCTGCAAAATGACGGAGATTGCCGGCATCTTAGAGAAGCGTGGGGCAGGGCGGCTCATCATCGGTACCGGCTCGGCCAGCAGTCTGTCCGCGCTGGGTGGCGAGCTATGGATCGAGAAGCCGTTCACCGCAGCCGGCGGCGGCATGATCGCCACCCTCGCGCTGAGTAACAACGCGACCCTCAACCTGCTGCAGAACGCCCTGAGCGCCCAGGCGTTGACCGGCGCGGGAACGGTATCGAACGGCACGGTCACCGCAACGGACGTTACGCCCGGAACGCCCGGGGGTAGCCCGCAGACCTTGACGATTGCGGGCGACCTAGTGTTGACCTCCGGCTGCGAGATCGACGCCGACGCCACGGGCGACGCCTGCGACTTGATCGTCGTCTCAGGAACACTCACCCTGCCTGCTAACGGCCGGGTGCGGGTCACCTTCCCGCTAGGCGACCGCCTGCCGGCCTCGCAGCGCCTGTGTACGTTCGGCACGCTCTCAGGCGCGCCGAATCTCGCGGGCTGGTCTCTGGAACTCACCCCCGGCGGGATTTATACCGCCTCGCTCGTGCTCAGTGACCACGCGCTCGACATCGTCTACCATCCCCGCGGCACCGTGCTGTTCATCAACTGAACATGACCACCAAGAAACCCAAGTACGACGTGCCGAGCCTGAAGACCGGCTTCGATATCCTCGAGCACCTCTCGCGCCATCCGCGCGGGAGCGTGCTCACCGAGATCGCGGCGGGCCTCGGAAGCCCCATCTCCAGCACCTACCGGATCGCCATGGCGCTGGAGGATATGGGGCTGGTCGCGCGTGATCCGGAAACCAAGCAGATCCGCCTGACGAACAAGCTGCTGTCGATCGGCCAGCGGGCGATCACCGAGACCAACCTCGTCGAGCACGCGCTGGATCTCATGCGCGAGCTGCGCGACCGCGTGCAGGACACCGTGCTCATCGGCGTGCGCGAAGGCAAGGAGATCATCGTGCTCGACGAGGCCATCGGCACGCGCATGTTCTGCTTCATCTCCAAGCTCGGCTACCGCATCGGCGTCTCCTGTTCCGCGCCCGGCAAGGCGATCCTCGCCTTCCTGCCCGAGAACGAGCGCGACGAGATCATCGCCTCCGTTAAGTTCATCCGCTATAATGAGCGGACGATTACGTCGAAGGAGCAGTTGCGCCGCGAACTGGCCGGGGTGGTTGAGAAGGGCTACGCCTTCGACGATAGCGAACAGTTCGATGGCATCTACTGCATCGGTGCGCCGGTGTTCGACCGCAGCGGCTATCCGGTCGCTTCCGTGTGGACGACCGGGCTGATGATGGATATCGACCGGAAACACATCCCGGAGATCGGCGCGACCGTCAAAGCCCACGCCGACCGCATCTCGGCACGCTTGGGGTATGGGGCGGCGAGCCGCAAACGATAGCGTATTTTTGTCCGCAGATTTCACAGATTGCCGCAGATTGATCCAATATGTGCGAAAATCTGCGGATAAAGACATGAAGTTAAAGGTACAGGTTTCATTAGTTCCAAAGCTGTTGATCAGCATCGGGAAGGACATTCGAATGAGAAATGGACTATGGGCAGTCATGGCGACGCTGGGAACGCTGGCTGTGCTGGATTCTGCGGTCGCAGGGCCGCGCGTGCGCGTCGAGGATGAAGCGCGCAAGGCGTTGACGGTGACGACGGACCCCGTCTGCACGAATGCTGTCACGTCCATCGCCTTTCCGGCGCAGCAGGCCAAGGCCGTCCGGCTGGTGATTCGCTCGACCCACGGCGGTATGGCGTGTCTGGACGAACTGGAGCTTTACGCGCCTGACGGCAAGGAGAACCTCGCGCTGGCCTCGCGCGGCGCGGTGGCGCGCGCCTCCTCCGTGATTTCTGGCCATGCGGTTCACGCCATCGCGCATCTGAACGACGGACAGGTCGGCAACGACCATAGCTGGATCCCCGCGACAACGAATGAAGAGTGGGCGGAGATTGAACTGCCGCAGGCGACGACGCTCGCGCGGGTTGCCTTCGCCCGTGACCGCACGGGAAAATTCACCGACCGCCAGCCGCGGGATATTGAGGTTAAGGTGTCCTTGGATGGACAGGCCTGGGCAACGGTTTCCAAAACATCGTGCGCGAACAATAAAAAGCCGTCCTCTCTAACACTGCCGGCTTCGGCGTTGACCGAGCCGACGTGGAAGGGCGTTGTGGAATATGCCTTCCGGTGTGAGCGCGACACCTGGGGGCGGATGGACGCGACGGACGAACTCTCGCCCCTGCTCAAGGATCGTCCGGCTGTTCCCGGCGGCGCGCCGTATTGGGGCCGCATCGCGCGGCTGTCGGCGGTCGAACGCTCTCTCGTTCTGTTCGAGGAGCTGATCGCACGCCTCGCCGCGCAGGGCATGGCGGTCACGAAGGAGCAGGGCGAACTCGCGGCTTTGCGCGCCCGCGTGAAGTCGGAAGGGGAGTCGGACGCGCTCTACCTCGCCGCCCGCCAGGCCAAGCGCCAGCTCTTCTTCCGCGACCCGCGGCTCGCTCCCCTTGAGCGGGTGCTCTTCGCGAAGCAACATCCGCTCCAGCCCTCGCACAACTACAGCGAACACATGGACGCGCTGTTCGCCCCCGGCGGCGGCATCTGCGTGCTGCACGTGCCGCGCGATGCGGAAGGCCGGTTCGACCCCGCGCGGGCGGAGGTCGAGACGCTCTTCGACGGCACGGCCGGCATCGTGCGGCACCCGGTGGCGGACTTTGACGGACAGACGCTGTTCTTCGCCTACCGGCCCGAGAAGCCGGAGGTGGAAGGCTGGCAGTCCTACTGGCACCTGTGGAGCATGCGCGCCGACGGCAGCGGGGCGCGCAAGCTCACCGCTGGCGCCTTCCACGACTTCGACCCCGTGCCGCTGTCCGACGGCGGGCTGGGGTTCATCTCCACCCGCTGCGTGACGCGTTTTCTCTGCTGGCAGCCGCAGGCCTACGTGCTTTACCGCATGAGCCGCGAGGGTACTGAGATGAAACGGCTTTCGCACGCGAACCTCAGCGAGTGGGATCCGGCCATGACGCGCGACGGCCGCATTTTATGGACGCGCTCGGAGTATCAGGACAAGGGCGCCGACTTCGGGCACACGCTCTGGGCGATCCGGCCGGACGGCACGCATCCCGAGCTGGTGTTCGGCAACAACACGCCGTACTGCTACGGCCATGCGCGCGAGGTGCCGGACAGCTCCGAGCTCGTCTGCACCCTGATCTCGCACGGCGACCACCAGGGGCCGATCGCGCTCATCGACCGCTCGAAGGGCTTGTACGAGACCGACGCCATCACCAGCCTCACGCCCGACACGCGGCCACAGTATCAGATGGGCCGTTCGCACCACGAGACCTTCCGCTTTCCCGAGCCGCTCTCGCGCGATCATTTCCTCGTCAGCCACAGTCCGGGCAAGCGCTCGCACTGGGGCCTGTACGTGATCGATCGCTACGGGAACCGGGAGCTGCTCTATCTCGACCCGTCCATCAGCAGCAAGAAGCCTTCGCCGCTGCGCGCGCGGGCCGCGCCGCCGGTGATGACGGCCATGTCCGACCCCGCGCTGGCGGCACAAGGACTGGGGCAGTTCACCGTGCAGGACGTCTACGAGGGACTGGGGCCGACAGTCGCCCGCGGCCGTGCGAAGTTCCTGCAGGTCTCGCAGGAGGTGCCGCCGCTGCTCGAATTCCTAAGCTGCGGCGAATACCGCAGCACGCATCCGCCCTTCACGGATTTCTACGCGACGCCGGTCCACAAGGTCACCGGCCCCGCCCATGCGGTCGTGACGCGGACGGGCAATGCGCTGGGCGCGCATGCGTTCCGCCAGGGCAGCGCCGCGGCCGGGTCGAACGGACTCATCACGGTCACCGAGCGGGTGGGCTGGCCGAGCTATGTCGCCAAAGCCGTGCTCGGCACCGTGCCGGTCGCCGAGGACGGCTCGGCGAACTTCACCGCGCCGGCGGGCAGGGTGCTCTACTTCCAACTGCTCGACGAGAACTACAACGAGCTGCAGCGCATGCGCAGCGTGATCCAGCTTCAGCCGGGCGAGCGTCGCAGTTGCGTCGGCTGCCACGAGGACCGGCTGCAGCTTCCGGTGATGAAGCAGACCACGATGGCGCTCGCGCAGCCGGTGCGGGCGCTGGCGCCGCCGCCGTGGGGCGCGGTGCCGTTCGACTACGCGCGGGTGGTGCAGCCGGTGCTGGACCGGCGCTGCGCCTCCTGTCACGACGGCGCGAAGAAGGCGCGGCCGGACCTGCGCGGCGTGCTGGATGCGGAGAAGGTGCCCGCCTCCTACCGGGCGCTGGTTTCAGGCGGCTGGGTCCACTACTTCGACTGGCACTACGGTGCGCGGCACTTCAAGGCCGAGCCCCTGACGTTCGGCACGCTGCGCAGCCGCCTGTTCGAGGTGCTCGCGAAGCCGCAGCACAAGGAGGTCAAGCTGAGCGCGGAGGAGCGGCGCGCCCTGACGGCGTGGACCGACCTCAACTGCCCGCTCTGGCCCGACTACCAGTACCGGCCCGACCGCCCAGCCGAGGCGCCGGCTGCGGTTGCGGCCAGCCGGTAAGCGGAGGTGAACGGGGCCTCAAGAGGGGTTACTCGGCCGGATGAAAGATGGACTTGCCTTGTCTGCCCCGTGTATGTATGGTGCTGTCATGAAAAGCGTGCAGAGCGTGTATCAGGCGAAGGCGCATTTATCAAGTCTGCTCGCGGAGGTGGCAAGCACGGGGGCGCTATCCGGAGGTCGATGTCATTTGGTGGTTTTCCCGTTGACGCCGGACACCGTTGACGCCGAATTGCAAACAGAGGGACAGGCTTTTGGCGCTTTCGTAATAGTCGGAAATTGGGTGCGTTGCCTTTGAAACACACGTTGGTCAAGCTGGCACAGCCTCGGAAAGCTCCATCCCCGATGAAGGCAACACTGCTGGGGATCGTGACGCTCGTGAGACCGGTGCAGCCGCGAAACGTTACGTTCGCAATGCCGGTGACTGGGCATCCGCCCAAGGTGTTGGTGATGGACAATGCGCCGGTGTAATTTTTTCTGAATCCGGTGATTGTGGCCTGGCCGTTGGTGACTGTGTAGGTGTAGTCGCCTTGGGTCAGGGCGTGGGACGTGAGAGGTGCGAGAGACAGAGCGAGGCAGAGGGAGAGAAGTGACAATTGAATACTGATAGATGATTTCATGGAAAGGCCTTTCTCGGTATCAACGGCTGCCACCTGAATTGTTCGGATAAACCCAATCGCCAACGTCAACGACCAGATTGGCTGTCCCGTGGTCTGGATGATCGAGAACGGTTTGTGGTTTTGATGATCGAACAGAGGGACACTCCTTATCACTTCACGCTTGCGGACAACTTGCGGGCCAAGACCACGCGGAACCCGATCGAGTTCGACACATCAATGTTGTACCGGTAGGTCGGCCTACAGCTCGAAGCGACAACACCCCAGTAACGTGCAGCCCCAGTTCGTTCGCCCGTTTCAGCCCCACGGTTTTCACCTTGCGGTCACTATTGCCGATGTACCAGCCGACCTCATCCATGTTGTCTCCGCCGCTGTAGACAAAGCCCCAGCTCTTCGCCTCCTTGCCCTGCGCATGCTCGTCCGTCGCGCGGCAGGCACTCACCAACAAAAGGGACGCCGCCGTCGCGACTGTAGCCAGACACCATCCCGTGAACGACAACTTACGAAACTCCGTGCACATCCGTTCTTCTCCGTTCAGGCGCGTCCGCGCCTGTCCGCCCGCCCGGTTTTCCCTTCCCTATCGTAAAACGACCAGATCATACGGCTTTTGACGTCCATCGTCCGTCGTCAACGCCGTGCGTCACAAAGTCCCCACCTTTACCGGCCCCGAGCCCCTTCACCCCCCAGGGCAAACGCATCATATTTTTGATGTTTGAATCTGGGAATTGACAATTCGGGAGTAATCGGCATAATAATCATGATTTTTATGGAGGATACTACCGAATGATGCAACCACATACACGCACACTGAGAGGGCAGATCGGCGCTGACTTGTCCGCCAAGATGGTCTTTGTCGGCGGCCCGCGACAAGTGGGGAAGAAGACGCTGTCGAAGATGCTGGGCGCTTCGTTCAAGGCGCCCGAGTATTTCAACTGGGACAACCGGGCGCACCGGCAGGCCTTGCTTAAGAACCGCTGGTCGCCCGATGCCGACCTGCTCGTGTTTGACGAGCTTCACAAATACAACCGGTGGAAGGGCTGGATCAAAGGGATTTGGGATACGCGCCAGAGGGGTGAGAGTATTCTGGTGACAGGCAGCTCCCGGCTGGACGTGTTCAGACGAGGAGGCGATTCCCTTCTGGGTCGGTATCACTATTACAGGCTGCACCCGTTCAGCGTCGCTGAATTGGAAGGATGCGAGATCGAAAAGGAGGTCTTCCCCAAAAAGCCGCCCGAATTGCGTTTCACGAAACGGTCACCGCATCTGGAACGCCTCATGTGCTGGGGCGGGTTTCCAGAACCTCTGTTTGCAGAGTCGGACCGGACGTTGCGCAGATGGCAGAAGGAACGTTTTGAGCGCGTCTTCCGGGAGGACATCCGCGACACGGAGAATATCCGGTCACTCTCCCAAGTTGAATTGCTCGGGCAGCTCCTGCCGTCCCGCGTCGCCTCTCCGCTCTCCTTTCAATCGCTTGCAGAAGACGTAGAAGCAAGCCCAAAGACCGTCAAGTGCTGGATGGAGTTGCTGTGCCGCAATTACTACGCGTTCAAAATCGCGCCCTACCATCGGCGCATTGACCGGGCGCTTAAGAAGGAGGCGAAGTACTATCTGTGGGATTGGACGGAAATCACGGACGAGGGGGCGCGGTTTGAAAATCTGATCGCCAGCCACCTGCTCAAGTTCTGTCACTATTATGAAGATGTCTTCGGCATTTCGGCCGAGTTGTACTATGTCCGGGACACGCTCAAGCGAGAGGTCGATTTTCTTGTGGTATGGGAAAAGCAGCCCTGGCTGCTGGTGGAGGCCAAGGCCGGCCCTGAAAAAAAACTCCCCTCGCTGGTGACCTTTGCTGAGGCGTTGCAGGTGCAACACCGTTTTCAGGTTTGCCGCGAAAGCGGCATCGACTATGCCGACAGGTCGAGTGGCGTCCGAACCCTTTCCGCTGACCGTTTTCTGACGGCCTTCGTTTAGCACATTAAGGTTTGCTCATTCGATTGGGAATCCGCTTTATCTGCGGGCGCAAACAGGGTACCATACAAGTCTCGCTGGGGCGTGCCGTCTAGCGGTCGGAAGGCAAGTCGAACAAGGAGGTGTAGAATGAGTGCAGGGCGTGTCCTGATAGCCGTGCTGGCGTTGGCCAACCTGTGCCGGGCGGAGGCGCCGCGGCCGAACATCATCTTCGTCATGGCCGACGACCTCGGCTGGGGCGATTTTCAGTGCTATAACGCGAGCGGCAAAGTTCCGACGCCGAACATCGACCGGCTGGCGCGCGAGGGGATGCGCTTTACCGACGCGCACACGCCGGCGGCGCTCTGCGCGCCGACGCGCTACGCGGTCGCGACGGGCAACTACACGTGGCGCGGGCGGCAGGCGGGCGGCACGTGGGGCTGGAGCCAGGCGCCGCAGTTCATGCCGGGACAGAAGACCGTGGGCCACTTGCTGCAAGAGGCAGGCTACCGGACGTCGCTTTTCGGCAAGCTGCACTTCGGCGGCGTCTTCCAGAAGAAGGCGGCGGGTGAGGTGGACTTCACGCAGCCGATGAAGATCGGGCCGCGCGAGTGGGGCTTCACTTACTCCTACGTGCTGCTCGGCGGACACCAGGCGCCGCCGTACTGCTTCTTCGAAAACAACTGCGTGGACGGCGACGCCACGAAGGTCACGCAGCTCAAAGCCGGCCCGCTCAACGGCGGCGCGATTCCCGTCGCCGGGCCGGGCTTGCCGGACTGGGACAGCCGCAAGGTCGGCGCGCGGCTGGTCGAGAAGGCCGTCGCCTTCATCGACGCGGAGAGGGGCAAGCCATTCTATATCCACCTGTCTACAGACGGCGCGCATAGTCCCTATACGCCCCCGGACACGCTCCTCGGCACGCCGGTCAAAGGCGTTACTAAGATCTCGGACAAGGCGGACATGGACTACGCCGTGGACGTCGTGGTCGGCAAGCTCGTCGAGGCGCTCGCGCAGAGAAAGCTCCTGGAGAACACGCTCCTCGTTGTCACCAGCGACAACGGCGGCATCCCGTCCGACCGCGAGGCAGCTGGGCACGACGCGGTGGGCGGCCTGCGGGGCTCAAAGTCCTACATCTGGGAGGGCGGCCACCGCGTGCCGTTCGTCGCGATGTGGAAGGGGCGCGTTCCGGCAGGCGAGGTGCGCAACCAGCTCATCGGCACGCACGACATCGTGCCGACCTTCGTCGAGTTGGCGGGCGGGACTTTTTCCGCCGACCAGATGCTCGACAGCGTCAGCCTCGCGCCCGTGCTGCTCGGGACGCGCGGCGACGACCAGCCCGTGCGGCAGACGCTGCTGATCCAGAGCAGCCCCGGCCGCGACGCGTTCACCGAGGGCCTCGATAAGGTGGGCAAGTCCCTAGCCGAGAAGCCGAAGGCCGGCGGGCAGAAGATGACGGTTGAGGAGCGTAAGAAGGCCAAGAACCAGGCGCTCAATCAAGTGGCGAAAAAGGGAGAGAAAGCCGGGAGCGACGGCATGGCCCACGCGCTACGCGAAGGTGCCTGGAAGCTCGTCTTCGACATTGAGCACAACCAGCCGACGGCGCTCTACAACCTCGCCGACGACCTCAAGGAACAGAAAAATCTGATCAACGACGAGGCGCAGAAGGAGCGGGTCGCACGCATGGACAAGCTCTACCGCGGGATCCGCAGTTCCACGCGCAGCACGCCGGTCACTCCTCCGGATAAATGATAGGTATGACTAGTCTGACCCGTTTATGTGCGTTGCTGTCATGGAAAGCGCACAGAGTGTGTATGAGGCGAAGGCTCATTTTTCAAGTCTGCTCGCGAAGTGGTCGACTGGAAGGGCGGCGTTATCCGCCGGCGGATACACCTTCGCAATCAGCTATACGGGCGGCACCGGAAATGATGTCGTGTTCACGGTGCAGCCGAAAGGCACGCTGATCAGCGTCTGGTAGGGACGCCGCCCCGCGGCGTCCGCGGCGGAAATGGCGCTAAGAAAAGCGACGGTTCGGCGCAGCCTCGCCCTCCATCCAGCGGATTTGCGTTGCAATGGAGGGCGAAGCTGAGCTGAGCCGTTAAGAACCAGTGGCGAAAGGAACGGTTGCGATGCAAAATCCACACATCTGTTTTGCCGAATGTTTCGGCGACATCCATGATCATCGTTCGGCTCGAAAACGTTGTCCTCTGGCGGCGGTGATGAGGAGCGCCGTCATCGCCTTGGCAGCCCTCGCCCTCACCTGCCTGTCCGCCGCCGAGGCGGCGGAAGCGGTCGGTCTCGATCTCTCTCAGGCGCAAGTGGGGTGCCTGCCGAGTGCGCAAGGGAACAGACCCTTGCGGGAAACGGGGGCGTCAAACATCTATGTGATTGGCGACAGCATCAGCACGCCCGGCGCGTGGCCCATCAAACTGGCGCCCCTGGTGGGCCGGCATACATTCTCCCAAGCCATCGGCGGAACCACCAGCCCGTCCATGGTGGGCCGGACGCGGGGCGTCGAGCTGAAGTATCCGCTGGCCAATCCGGTCAACCCGGGCGTCATCCACATGAAGTGGCACCGCCATATTGCGGATCGCACGCACACCGCCACCTACCGGAGCCAATGGGCCTACTTTGCCAAAGCGGTGTCCGAGCCCACCGCCATCGAAGTCTATCAGCACGGCCGCTCGATCGGCGGGGCCAAACGCAGTGTGATACATTTCACCACCGACTACGCCAGCAACACCAAGACCTTCACCTGCCCCGGGCATGGCCTCGCGGCGGGCGACCGGGTCACCTTCATCAGCAATGACCCGGCCTACCCAAGTAACCTGTCTGTCACGAACAGCTCGGCCGCATGGAACTTCACAAGCACGCATCTGCCGAGCGCGATTATCGAGCGGCGGGTGTATTTCGCCGCCAATGTCACGACCGACACGTTCGAGGTCAAGGAGCTGCCAGGCGATACCACAACCCTGAACATCGGCAGCAATGCCACGGGCAATCCCGTTGTCGAGTGCGGCTGGTCGTATGACGTGGCCTTTACCGGCGGCACGTGGGATGTCACCTGGACCGCCAGAACAAAATACGATGACTGGCTCTGGCTGCTGGAGGTTTCCGCCAATGACATACCCTCCGTCAATGCGGTGACCAACATGACCATCCCCAACAACTGGCTACTGCTGAAGCAAATGAGCACGGTCAATCCCCGCTTCCTTATCGTTTGCCCCCCCTCCGGCAGCTTCACAAACCGCGGCCCGGGATCGGTCAACTGGGTCAATTATTACGACACCTATATGCCGTGGGTGCGGGCGAACTTCCCGGACAACCACATCGACACCATGGCGATTTTCGATGCCCTGCGCACGGACAAAGAGAAGAGCTTACTGCTGAATCCCACAGTCCCGGAAAAGCTATGGCTTCTCACCTCGGGAACCCCGGGCAGTCAATCCAGTTGGGAGGTTTACCGAACTGCGACGACCGGTGCGCGCGAAACGTGGATCGGCCCCGGCTATATTCCCTTACAATTGCGGTCAGGTTTTGGTGATGACATCCATCCCGGCAATTCAGGTAATCAGGCGATCGCCAACGCCGTCGCGGCCAAGATCACTGCCAAAGGGTGGTAGACCTCGCAGGTGCGGCATGGGTCTGGACTGCGTGTGCCACGGCGTGCTGAAGACGTTCGACGGCACAGACTGGCGCTAGAGAAACAGGAAATGGAGCATGTGATGCAAAAGCGTGTTAGCGGAGGACGGATGTTGATCACGTGTGGTGCCGTGTGTCTGGCCGTTGCGGCGAGCGGCGCGGCTCCCGTGGAGATGGAGTGTGTGGCGCTGCCGGTCTACAGGCAACGGGCCGACGGCAAGCCGGGACGCGAAGTATCCCTCACCTTCAAAGCCGCCAAGCTGACGGGCACGGCGCAGGTCGAGGTGACGGCGGACGGACAGACGGAAACCACCGCGTTGCCGCCCGAGGCCGGCGGGGCTGCGAGTGGCCGCATACTTCTGCCGGCGGGCGTCGGAGTGGACCGGGAGGCGCAGGTCGCCCTGACGTTGCGACAGGGCGACCGGGAGCTGAAGCAGACCCTCAAGGTGCCCGCGATGCGCCACTGGACCGTGTACCTCTATCCGCATTCGCATGTGGACATCGGCTACACCGCGCCGCAAAAAGTCGTTGAGTTTCTTCATAAGCGAAACATCGAGGAAGGCATCAAACTCGCCGAGGCGACGAAGGATTATCCGGCAGGCGCGCGCTACCGGTGGAATCCCGAGATCACCTGGCCGCTGGAGCGCTTGTGGCAAACCGCCACGCCTGAACAAAAGGAGCGCGTCCTGAAAGCCATTCGCGACGGGTATCTCTGCGTGGACGCCAGCTATCTGAGCCTCAACACCAGCGTCTGCTCCGACGAAGAGATGTTCCACGCCTTCCGCTTCAGCCGAGAGCTTCAAAAACTCACCGGCATGCCGATGGATACGCTCCAGCAAATGGATGTTCCCGGGTTTTCATGGGGCTTGGTGCCGGTCATGGCGCAGGAAGGCGTGCGTTACATCATGTCCTGGCCAAATAGTTGCCGGGCGGGTCACGCGCATGAGGGGATTGACCAGCATCCCTTCTGGTGGGTCGGGCAGGACGGCAAGTCCAAGGTGCTCTTTCTCCAACCCGGCGGTTACGCTAACAGCGGCAGCATGAACAAAGGCCGCACCACGGGCCGCCCGTGGTTCGGTCAGCGCGACACGGATAAAATCCCCGCCGTCATCAAAACTGGCAGTGCCAATGTGGACTTCACGGACCAACTGGCCGGCCTGGAAAAAGCGAAGCACCCTTACGACGTGATGGTTCTCTCCTGGTGCCTGTGGGACAACTGCCCGCTCGACGCCGACATCCCGGACGCAGTCAAGGCGTGGAACGAGCAGCACGCTTACCCGCGCATCATCATCGCCGGTGCCCATGAAATCATGCAGGCGATCGAGAAGAAATACGGCGACCAACTTCCCGTCGTCACAGGCGACTACACCGAATACTGGACCGATGGCGGCGGCACCGCCGCGCGCCTGACCGCCATTAACCGCAACGCCAAGGAACGCCTGACCCAAGCTGAAACGCTCTGGACGATGCTCCGGCCCGGCAAGCCCGCTCCGCGCGCCGAATTCGATGAGGCGTGGCGCTACATCGCGCTGGGTTCCGAACACACCTGGTGCGCCGAGAATCCCACTGAGCCCTATTTTCAGGACGCACTCTGGAGGGTGAAGCAGGACAGTTTCCGCGAGGCCAGCGACCGCGCGCAAACGCTGTACGACGAGGCTCTGGCGCCCGCGACGGACAAGTCCAGCGGCGCGCTCGGCCCGGCGGACGGACCGGCCAATGGCGGCGTGGTGGTCTTCAACACGCACTCCTGGAAGCATGGCGGACTGGTGACGCTGTCCAAAGCGGAGAGTTCCCGCGGCGACCGTGTCACGGACGAACAAGGCAAGGATATCCCGGCCCAGCGCCTTTCCACGGGAGAGTTGGTCTTCCTCGCTTCCGCTGTCCCCGCCTTCGGATCACGGCACTACCGCGTTGTGAAAGGCACATGCCCGCTGACCGACGGCTGCAAGCTGAGCGGCACCACGCTCGAAAACCAGCACCTGCGCGTGACCCTCGACCCTGCCACCGGAAACATCACCCACCTCGTGAACCTCGCCACCGACAAGAACTTCGCCGATGTGAAGGTCAACGGCGGCCTCAACGCCTTCCGCTGGATTCCCGCCAATCGCTATGAGCCGAAAGCCGACACCCACATCGCCATTGCGACGGTTGAAGCCGGGCCGCTGGTTGTGGAATTGCGCGTCTCCTCCGAGGCCACAGGTTGTCGCGCGGTCAGCCGCAGCGTGCGTCTGCTTGCGGGCCAGCCGTGGGTGGAGATCGGCAACATCGTGGACAAGCTGCCGCTCGTCGCGAAGGACGGCATCCACTTTGGCTTCGGCTTCGACATTCCTCAGGGCCGCACCCGCGTGGACATCCCCTGGTGCGTGATGGAGATGGAAAAGGATCAATGGCCGCAAGCCAACCGCAACTGGATCGCGATGCAACGCTGGCTCGACATCTCCAATGACAAGGAGGGCGTGACGTGGTGTTCGCTCGACACCGCGCTCTTCGAATACGGCGACATGACCGCCAACATTGACTCCGAATGGGGGAACAAGGGGCCGTGGATTAAAAAACTCGCCCCCAGTTCCACCGTCTATTCCTGGGCCATGAACAACCACTGGATCACCAACTTCCCGCTGACCCAGGATGGCCCGGTGACGTTCCGCTACCGCATCCTTCCGCACGGCGCGTATGACGCAGCCGCCGCCAACCGCTTCGGCCTCGAACAGGCGCAGCCGCTGGCGCACGTGGCCGCGAATGTCGACCCCAAACTCGAACCGCTGGTCGCCCTTGATAACGACCACGTGTGCGTGACCATCCTCAAGCCCAGCACAGGCAGGTTCACCATCATCCGCCTGCGCTCACTCTCTGAGAAACCGGAAGCCGTCGTGCTTTCTTTCCCCGGCGGAACGCCGAAATCCCTGCGCGTCTGCGCCCTTGAAGAGACCCCTGGCGGGCCCGACGGCACACGCTTCTCCCTGCTTCCTTACGGCCTCCTCACGCTTCGCGCGGAGTTCAACTGAGCGCATAACTCCACACGACAAAGAAACAACCCAATGACAAGAAATACACTCGAACAGCCGTTGGGACGTCGTCGGGATACATGACCGCGCTACACCGCCTGCCGTGATCTGTGTCGGAGTCTATGTGCTCGAGGGCAAGGTCACGCCGAACGCTAAGAGTTACTTCCGCGTCCAGGGCGGCAGTCAGTTCCGCATGGATTTCATGCTGGACGACGCCGACGGCACAGACACAAAGCAGTTGCGCAAGGCGGCGCTGGCGCTGCATGGCGACTTCGGCAACCAGCGCAATTCCAATGTCTGGGGACGCTACGAGCTTTCCTTGGATGAATCATTATTTGGATTACATGATGAAAACTGTTTCTCTCGCACTCACCGCCCTGTTACTGGCATCGCCGGTTGCTGGTCTCTGCCGACCGGGTGCTTCCGCGCTATCCGGATGTCGATGTCATTTGGTGATTTTCCCGTTTGACGCCGGAAGGTTCATTAGTGTACCATCGGTTCATGGTAAAAAAAGAACCTGCCTATGATGTGCCGGGACTGCGGGCCGGCATCCGGATTTCAAGGCTGCTCTGCGAGTCGCCCCGGCCGCTCGGACTGGCCGAGCTGTGCCAGGCCTCGGGCCTCAGCAAGCACATGGTCTACCGCTGCCTTCAGACGTTTCTCTCCGAGGGCGTGATCGTCGAGTCCGGCGAGGGGCCCAAGTACGAGCCGTCGCTGCTCTCGTTCCACTACAACTCCATGCCGGTGGCGCGCATGACGGTGACCCGCGCGGCCGAGGAGCCGCTGCACGCGCTGTGGCAGGAGCTTAACGAGTGCGTCTACCTCGGCGTGTTGCACGAGAACCGCATTCTGTACCTGATCCACCACGAGGGCGGTCGCGAGATCCGGTCGGGCGGCGGCCGCCTCGGCGGGCGCTATTTATTGCATGCGGACGGCGCGGGCAAGGTGCTGGCCGCGTATGCGGACGACGCGCTGCGCGAGCGGCTGCTTGCCGAAGGGCTCGAAAAGCTGACGGCCCACACCCACGCGGACCGCAAGGGCTTCTTGGCTGAGATGGCCAAGGTGCGCCTACAGGGCTTCGCGCTCGACAACGAGGAGTACATCAAGGGCATCCTCTGTTTCGGCGCGCCGGTCTTCGATTACGCCGGACAGGTGGCGGGCGCGATCTGCTGCTCCGTGCTGACGATTCATTATACGGTTAAAGAGCTTGAAGAGAAGATCGGCCCCAAGGTGTTGGCGAGCGCAAAGCGGATTTCAGCAACAATGGGGTGGGCGGGTGAGGAGAAGTTCTAAAGTTTGAAAGTGCGAGAGTTCTAAAGTGCGGGAGTTACAGAACAGCAGGAGGTAAACGATGAGACGGAAAGTGAAGACGGTGTGGTTGGGCATTGTGTTCGTTTTGGCGGCTGTGACGACAGGACGTGCCGAGGGTGTGAGCGTCATCACGCCCGTCAGCGTGTCGGCGAGCAGCAGGTATGCGGCATGGGGTGAGCCGGTGTCGATGATCAACGGCTCCGGACTGACCGGTACCGGGCGTA
>CAYMLQ010000060.1:0-20775 GCA_964390795.1 uncultured Lentisphaeraceae bacterium | reverse complement strand
TCGCTCAAAAAACGGCCATCCCCCTTCAACAGAAGAAAATCGCACCCCGGCCCTGCTTTTCCCTGCAAGCACCCTTGCACTTGTCCGCAGTTTCCGATATTCTTTAACGCCATTTTCAAGCAACGGAAGGACTCACCCATGAAACAGTACAAAGTCGGACTTGTCGGTATTGGCGCAGTGGGCACTGAAATGGTCAAGGTGCTCAGGCAGCGGAAGTTTCCCGCCAGCGAGATCCGCATTCTCGCCACGCGCGAGCGAGACGAGGAGGTTGCGGGCGAGACGTTTCATGTGCTCGAGGCGAAACCCGAAGCGTTCGACGGCTTGGACATCGTGCTCTTCGCGGGCACGGAGGGCTCCAAAGGCGCGTCCAAGCTGTTCGGCTGGGAGGCGGTCAAGCGCGGCTGCGTGGTGATCGACAACGGCGACGACTACCGCATGGACGACCGCGTGCCGCTCGTCATCCCCGAAATCAACGGCGAGGCGCTCGACGCCCACCAGGGCTTTATCGCCAATCCGAACTGCAGCACCATCATCGCGCTCATGGGCATCGCGCCGCTCCACAAGCGCGTGCCGCTCAGGCACCTGACGGCCGTGACCTTCCAGTCCGTGAGCGGCACGGGCCGCGCGGCGATCGAGGAACTCGACCAGCAGTTGCGCGCGTACGCGAGCGGCGGCGAGATGAGCGTCAAGGTCTATCCCCACCAGATCGCCCTCAACGTGCTGCCGCAGATCGGCAGCGCCAAGAAGGAGATGCCCGGCTTCACGACCGAAGAGGCCAAGATGACCTTCGAGTCACGCAAGATCCTCGGCTGCCCCGACCTCCGCATCGCCTCCACCTGCGTGCGCGTGCCGGTCTTCTACGCGCACTCGGTCGCGGTACACGCGGAGTTCAGCGCGCCGATGACGCCCGAGACCGCGCGCGAAATCCTGTCGGCGACGGACGGCGTGAAGGTCATCGACGACCTCGCCGCCAGCCAGTACCCCATGCCGCTCTTCACCGGCGGCGGCGACGTGGTCAATGTCGGCCGCATCCGTGTCGACCCGAGCGTCGAGAACGGTCTGGCCCTCTGGTGCTGCGGCGACAACATCCGCAAGGGTGCGGCGCAGAACGCCGTGCAGATCGCCGAGGAGATGATCCGTCGCGGGCTGATCTGAGTGGATTAGAGAAGTTATAGGATGTCCATGCCGTTCGATCTTGATCATCTCGTCCTGTTGGGAGAGGGCAGTCGACGGAAGTGCTACCGGCTCCCGAGCGAGAGCCTGTGTGTTAAGTTTTATCGCAGACCGTCGGAGTACACAAAGAAGACGACGTGGAGCGTGCGCCTTCATATCTTCCTCGCACGCTTTGTCCCCAGCCTGAACGTCAACTGCCACGAGTGGCGCTACCATCAGGCCCTGCGCCGGACGCTCCCGTCCGACCTGTTTGCGGCGTTCCCCGAGTCGATCGAGCGCGCGTATTCGCGGGAATGCGGCTGGGGAATCATCGAGAGCCTGCTTCTGAATGCCGATGGAACGCCGATGCGCCGGGTGATTGCCGAGATGGGACGGACGCAGGATCAGCGCTTGCGGCGCAGGCTGTATGATGCGGCCGCACGCCTTTTCGAGCGGCTGGCCGAACACGCGGTGCGCTTTTATGATCCCCCCAATGTGATGGTGCAGTGGACCGGGCCCGACGCGTTCCGTCTGCGGATTGTGGATTTCGAGCCTCAGGGCCGGGCGCTGGTGCCCGGTCTCTCCTACATCAAACCCTATGTCCGGAGCAAGGTGCGGCGGCGCTGTTCGCGGTATCTCAAGCGCCTGAGAGAAACATACGTTTGCGAGGGGCTGGCCGGCGTGGCTCCAGCGCGCCCGGCAAACTGAAGGTGTCAACAGGAGTGATTCAGATGAAACAGATTATTTGCATGAAGTGGGGAAAGCTGTACTCGGCGGAATACGTCAACCGGCTGTACCGGATGATCGCGCGCCACATCACGCCCCCTTTCAAACTGGTCTGCCTGACGGATGATCCGTCCGGCATTGTGCCGGAGGTCGAGATTCGCGGTTGTCCGTCCGTCGACATCCCCCCCCACATGCGCTGGGGCGGCTGGCGCAAAGTGTCGCTCTGGGCGCCCCAGGTGGCCGACCTGAAGGGGGAGTGCCTGTTCCTCGACCTCGATATCATCATCACCGGCTCGCTTGACGACTTTTTCACCTACAAGGGCCCGTCCGATTACATGGTGATGCGGAACTACACGACGCCGGACCGCCGCATCGGCAACACCTCGGTCTTCCGGTTCACCGTGGGCTCGCATCCCGATGTGCTGGAGAGCCTGCTGGCCAACCCGCTGGAGATGCGGCGCAAATACAGCAACTCCCAGACGTTCATCTCGAACACGATCACAAGCATGGATTTCTGGCCGGACGGCTGGATCAAACAGTTCAAAGTCCACTGCATGCGCCCTTTCCCGTTGCGGCTTTTCATGCAGCCGCGGCATTTCGCCGATGCGAAAATCGTGGTCTGTACCGGCCATCCGACGCCGGACGAGCTGGCCTCCGGGACGTGGGACGCGCCGTGGTACAAGAAAATCTACAAGACCCTTCCGCCCGTGGGCTGGGTCAAAGACGCGTGGCGGTAAAAAATGAACGTGGCACCTAAGAATCTGTGTTCTGGATGTACTGCCTGTGTTGCCATTTGTCCAGTCTCAGCGATTCGCATGGTGCCCGACAGTGAAGGATTTCACTATCCTAGCGTTGACGACGCGACCTGCATCAAATGCGGCTTGTGCGTGAAGATTTGCCCCGTGATCCACCGCCCTGAACCTCGCGCGCCCCTGGCCGTTTATGCGGCTGTCCATCACGACGGCTCCCTTCGCTTACGCAGCTCCTCGGGCGGCCTCTTCTCTGTGCTCGCCCGACACGTCCTGTCCGAAGGCGGAATCGTTTATGGGGCAGGGTGGAGCAGCGACTTCCGGGTCGTTCATAAGTCGGCGGAAACTGAAGAGGAACTGGCGGATTTACGAGGATCAAAATATGCCCAAAGCGATTTGGGCGATATCGTTAAGCAGGTCAACGCGCAACTCGGCAAGGGGCGGAAGGTTCTCTTCTCGGGAACCCCGTGCCAGATCGCCGGGCTGCGAGCGTACGTCCTCTTGGTGCGGCGAAACAACTGCACGCCGTTGGATAACTTAATGTGCGTGGACGTGATTTGCCATGCCGTTCCATCACCGAAAGTGTTTGCGCTGTATAAACACGAGTTGGAAGCGCGTCAGGGCGCACCTGCCGCGAGCGTCTCGTTCAGAAACAAGCGTTGCGGCTGGAAACGCTACGCCTTAGCACTCGTTTTCAAGAACGGCAAAGAGTACCTGTCGCCCCAGGACACGGACCCCTACCTGCGGGGTTTTGTCAAAGACCTCTTTAACCGCCCCTCTTGCAGCGAATGCGCGTTCCGTGACCTGCGGAGCGGGGCCGATATCACGCTCGCCGATTACTGGCAGGTGCAGAAGCGTTTTCCAGAAATGGACGATGACCAAGGGACCTCGCTGGTTCTGGCTGTGACCTCCTTAGGGCTTGAAACCGTGAGAGCCCTGCAGGGCCGCGAAGGCGGTCAAGAGACAACGTGGCGTGAGTCGGACTATGCGGATGTCCGGGAACACAATCCGGCCGTGTGCCAATCGCCGTGCATGCACAAAAATCGGGGCGCTTTTTTTAAGAGGTTGGAGAGCGGTTCGGTGGTCACAGTGATGAAACGTTTGCTGCGGCCCTCGTTCTCCAGACGCTGCCGCGCCTTCTTGAAGCGCGTGAAAAGCAAGGTGTTCGCCACGTCAGCCATGCCCAAGGAAGCGCGCCTATGACGTCCGCCCGACACATTGGAATTCTGACCCTCCTCAATCAGGTGAATTACGGCGGCGTTCTGCAAGCGTATGCGCTCCAACGCGTCTTGCGCAACAAGGGGTATGCCGCGGAGGTCGTGGATTATTGGCTGTCACCCCGCAACGCGCTGCTGAATGGCTATTTCTTTGATTCGACGCGCTCTTGGCTGCGGCGGCTGACTCGTGCGACAGGATATGTGTTCTCGCGCGGGCCCTATTACGTCTGGGCCGATATCAGGCGCCGCCGGCAGACGATACGGTTCATCCGGGAGCATGTCGCGCGCTCGGCGACCGCCTATCAGACCGCCAGCGCTCTGAGCGCCCTGAAGGGCTACGATTGCCTTGTCGTCGGCAGCGATCAGGTGTGGAATTATGAGTGGCATGGCCGGCCCAACCCGTTCTTGCTTGGCCAAATGGAGGCCTCAACCAAGAGAGTCTCCTATGCGGCGAGTTTCGGTTTTCAAGAACTTCCCGGCGAGTTTCTGAAAGAATATCAGGAGGGGCTGAACCGGTTCTCGGCGCTCAGCGTGCGGGAGACTGAAGGCGTGGATCTCGTCAGGAAATGGACGGGGCGCGAGGCGCAGTGGGTTCTGGATCCCACCTTGCTTTTGCCTGAGGGCGAATGGCGCCTGCTAATCGGGGAGCGCTCCAAGACGGAAAGGTATGTGTTCTGCTATTGGCTGGGGGACCTGCGGACGTGCGTTGAGATGGTTGCGAAACTCTCCAAACAGCGCAGGGAACACGTGCTTCTCTATGTCACCCTTCAGCAGCTTTACGGGCGGCGAACGTTCGGCGATGGGCTGCTCCGTCTGCGCCTTTTTTTTATGCCGCGCATTCACGTCCGCTGCGCCGCAGGGCCGAAAGAATTCATCGCGGACCTTGCCCACGCCTCCGCCGTCGTCTCCGACTCGTTTCACTCGCTGATGTTCAGCTGCATCTTTCGGAAGCCCGTCAAGATCTTCATTAGCAGCTCTCCGAAGCGTGCGGCGATGGGTGCCCGGATGAGGGATTTTGCCACGCGCTACACGATCGGCGACGCCGTCGAGCAGGCGGTGCCCGACCAGGCCTTTGAGTTCAGCTCACCTGACTATGCGGCCGTGTGGCGCGAGATCGAGAAAGACCGAAGCCGGTCTCTGAGCTTCCTTGAGCAGTCGCTTTTCCACATTGCGGAGATGCGGGAAAAAGGGTAACCTTTATTCCTTTTTTTTACCGGTTCCATGGTGGAACGTACTGAATGGTTGCGTGAGGCAAACATGGGAATGGGTTATGACGAACGATGAGTACGTGCTAATCAGTGCTCCTGTTGTCACGCGGACGGAAGGGGGCGGACCTGTCATCAGCGTTTCGTTCCTATGGCTGGGAGCCCCGCGCAACCTGTGGTTTTCGGTCGAGGAGCCCTTTGCTGAGTATTTGACCCCCGAGCGTTCGGACGGCTTTCTGGTGGCCCTGCTGTGCTGGGCCATGCATGTCGGCGCCAACCTGCGGTTCACAACCCCAGTATCGCGCAAACTGCATTTCGCTATCACTCAGTTTCTGATCCCGACGCTTCACGCCTCCCACCCTTGGGACAAACCCATCCTAATCGACGCGCCGCTTGCGGATGAGCCGGTTCCGACGGCGGGAGCCTGCGGAACGGGCCTGTCGTGCGGCGTCGACAGCCTGGCCACGGTGGCTGAATATTTCATCAGCCAAACAGCCCCGCCACCGCCCAACCGCCTTACGCACCTGACCTTCTTCAATGTGGGTTCCAACGGGTATGGGGAGCGCTGTACCTCGGAAGGCATCGCGCAGTTGTGCCAGGAGCGCCTCACCCAAAGCCGATCCTGCGCACAGGCGTTGGGGTTGCCGCTCGTCTTCGTCAATTCCAACCTGATGGAATATATCGATTTTGCGCCCCACCCCAATGTGGTGACCTTGTGCAACGGCGCCGTACCTCTCGTCCTTCAGCGCCTGTTCGGCGTGTATTATGTCGCCTCTTCGGTTGCCGTATCCGACCTGAGGATGGACCCCATTGTCGAGTATTTCGATCCCGTGACCTTGGCGCTGCTCGGCACCGACACGCTGACGTTCTACTCCTCGGGCATGACCGCAACCCGCGTGGAGAAGACCGGCATGATCAGCGGGCTTCCGATCGCGCACTCGTTTCTGAACGTCTGCGTCATGACGAGCCACAACTGTTCCCATTGCCACAAGTGCGTTCGGACCATGATGACGCTCGACCTGTTCGGGAAACTGGCCGCGTTTAAGCAGGTCTTTGACGTGGACTTTTACCTGCGGAACCGGAATCGGCTGTGGGCGAAGATGACGGCCCTGCACTACCACGACCCGCTGATGAACGAGATCTGGGACGAACAGGCGCGGCGGCACTTCACCCTCTCGTTCGGTTTCTGGCCCAAGTATTTCAATTATAAGGTGAGCCGCGTGCCACGCAGCGTGTTGCGCCGCCTGAAGCGGCGGCTGTTCAGAAAGGGTTGATATGCTGTTCAGTTCCTATGAGTGCCTGCTGTTTTTCCTGCCGATCGTCTGGGCGGGCTATTTTCTGCTGGGACGCCTGACCGAAAAAGTGGTGGCGCACCTCTGGCTGGTGGTCGCCTCGCTCATTTTCTACGGCTGGTTCAACCCCTCGTATCTGTGGATCATCCTCGCGTCGGTTTTCGTGAACTATGCCTTTATCCGGGCCATCGAGAGCCTGCTGGCGGGCAGCCATGCCCGCAAGATCGTCTTCACGCTGGGCATTCTCTTTAACGTCGGGCTCATCGGCTATTACAAATACGCGGACTTCTTGATCTTCAACTGCAATGCCATCCTGAAGACCGACTTCCCCATGCTGCACATCCTGCTGCCTTTGGGCATCAGCTTCTTCACGTTCCAGCAGATCTCCTGCGTGGTGGACGCCTACAAGGGCGTCAAGCTGGCTAACCTCAGTTTTGTCAATTACATCCTGTTCGTCACCTTCTTTCCGCAGTTGGTGGCGGGGCCGATTGTCCACCATCAAGAGATGATGCCCCAGTTCGACAAGCCGGAGTCGCTCACGCCCAACTGGCGCCACATGACCTGCGGGCTCCACCTGATCGCGATCGGCCTCTTCAAGAAACTGGTCATCGCGGATCAGGTGGCGATCTGGGCCACGCGCGGCTTCGAACAGGCCGGTTTTCTAACGTGCTTTCAGGCCTGGTTCGTCATGCTCTCTTACATGATGCAGCTTTACTTCGATTTCAGCGGGTACTGCGACATGGCCCTCGGACTGGGCAAGATGTTCAACATCAACCTGCCGATCAACTTTAACTCTCCCTATCGGGCCACCGACATTCGCGACTTCTGGATGCGCTGGCACATGACCCTGGGCCGGTTCATGTCGCACTACGTCTATTACCCCCTCGGCGGAAGCCGTCACGGGTCCTTCAGAACCTGTGTGAACCTCCTGCTGACGTTTCTGGTCAGCGGACTGTGGCACGGCGCGTCCTGGACGTTCGTCACTTTCGGAGCGCTGCACGGTGTGGCCATGGTTCTCCACCGGATCTGGAAGGGCTATGGCTTCTGCATGCACCGCCGGCTGGGACGCGCAATAACCTTCCTGTTCTTCATTCTGTCGCTCGTGCTCGTCCGCTCCAACAGCATGGGCACCGCCTTCAAGATCTGGCACGATCTCTTCAACTTCGCGAACATGAACTATCACGAGATCCGGGAGATCGTGCGCCCCGGCTTCTCGACGCACTCGGGGATCATCCTGGTCGTCGGTCTGGTCGTGGTCTGCCTGACGTGCAAGAACGCGGCGCAGAAAAGCGTCAACTTCCGCCCCACCGTGGCGCAGCTGGCGGGAACCGTTCTACTCCTCGTCTGGTCCATTCTGACGATGGCCCGGATCAGCCCCTTCATCTACTTCAATTTCTAGGAGTCGTATGCATCTTCCACCCGCCCTAAACGCACTCCGCGCGCGATTCCAGGCGCGCCTGTCAGCCGAACTGACCGACACCCGCTGGTTCCGCATCGCCGTCGGCACGGCCTGCCTGCTTCTGGCCATCTGCGGACTGACCGTCTATGTGACCGACCCGTATTGCCGCTACCACAAGACCCCGCTCCTCGCCCCGATCTACCGCGACGAATACCGGATGATCCCGAACATGCTGAACACCTGGGACTACGATTCGCTTGTCGCCGGCACCTCCATGTGCCTGAACTTCTCGCTGGCCGACGTCCGGCAGCTCCTGCACTACAAAAATCCCATCAAGATCACGGCCAAGGGGTGCCGCCCGGCGACGCACAAGCTCTTCTGTGACATGGCCTTCAAGAAGCGCGAAATCCACAATATCCTGACCACCATCGACATCCCGATTCTCGCGAAAGAGCCGGGCAGTCACTTTATTCCGCTGGAGCCCTTCCTCTACAGCAAATCGCTCCTGCACGAGTGCGCCTACCTGTTCAACGCGGACATCGTCTTCGCCGCGAACATCGACACCATCAAAGCGCACATGGAGGGCTCCGGGCTGTTGAACCCAGACCTGATGTTCGCTTCGGATGACGGCAGCGGCGAGGTCCGTTACAGCAGGGAGCGGGCGCTGAGGGCCATGAGCAACATCCGGGGAAGCGAGCTTCAGTGGGTGCGGGATCTGAAGCGGCACGACCCGGAGGCCCTGACGCGCCGGATGATGCGCGCGTTCGAGGAGAGTTATCTGTCCGACATCCAGGCGCACCCTAAAACGGAGTTCACCGTCTTCTACGCGCCGTACTCGTATCTGTGTTGGATCTGCCTGCTCCAGGAGGATATGCTGGACTTCCTGCTGGACATGAAGGCGCGAGTGACCGAGGTTTTGCTCGCCCAGCCGAATGTGAAGGTCTTCGATTTCCAGGCCGAGGTCGGCATCGCCACAAATCTCAGTTACTACAAGGACACGTCACACTTCTCCCCCGAAATCAACCGTCTGATCTTGGAACGCATCGCCGCAGGGCAAAACCGCTGCGGGCCGGGCACGATGGCTGCGAACGCCGAGACGATCCGCGCCATGGCACAGCAGGGCGCCATCGAGATCAACATGAAGGCAGGGGCTTCAAAGGCCCGCTAGAGCGGATTAAGTTAAGCCGTCACGCCAACCGCTTCGCGAGGCGCAGCCACCCGCCGAGGAAACACCGCGTGGCCATCCGCTTCCTGAGCCCCAGGCCGCCGGCGTCAAGCAGCCCCTGCGCCGCCAGCTCGGACGCTAATCCTCGGGCACACGCCAGAACCGCCCGGCCCTCCGGCAGCCGCAGCTTGCGCGCCGGCTGCGACACGCAGGACTTGTAGAGCATGTAGGAGAGGTAGCGGGCGAGCAGACGGGCGTCCTGCGGCGCGAGCGCCTGTCGCGCGAAATAGTCGTGCAGCACGCGGGCGGCCTGCACGTGCGAGCGGATGTATTTTTCGGTGATCCCCTGATTGATGGCCGAAGCCGGATTGTCCCTGTGGAACACAAGCGTGGTCGGCGTACACACCTGCCTGCGGATGCAGCGCATGACCTTGACGACGAACACCATGTCCTCCGCAAAATGGACGCCCTCGGAAAACTCGACGCCGCAGATGGCCGCGCGCCGGTACAGGTTCAGCCAAATCTCCACCGGGAGGCCCTTGACCTTGTCGCGCTGCGGCTGGAAGAACGAGCGGAACGGCGTGTCCGTCACGCACGCGGGCAAGGTGCCGGGCACATACCGATCGGAATCGCCCAAAACAAAGGCGTCGGGAACATCCGCGTGCAGGAACGTGGCCACGTCTGCCTGGTGGCGCTCGCTCAGATCGAGCGACACCTCGAGGGCTTGCGGATGCAGAAGATCGTCCGCATCGAGAAACGCGAGGTAAGGCGCCGCCGCCAGGCGCATGCCCCTGTTCCGCGCCGCCGAGCAGCCTGCGTTCGGCTGCCAGACCCATCTGAACCTCGGGTCGCGTGCGGCGAAAGCCTGCGCGATGGCGGCGGTGCCGTCCGTTGACCCGTCGTCGATGCAGTGGCACTCGAAGCCCTTGAACGTCTGCGCCGCGACGGACGCCAGACAGGCCTCCAGATGGCGCGCCGCGTTGTACATCGGGATGACCAGCGAGATGAGTGTGTCTGCCATACCTACCGCCCTTTTCGCGTGACCAGCGCGTCGAGCCTACGCGCGAGCGCAAGCCAGTTGTTCGAGAAGCATCGGGCGATCAGCCGCTTCCGCAGCGTCAGGCTCGACGGGTCGGCGGCGCCGCTCTCGGCGAGATCCGACCAGTGCTCGTGCGCCAGTTTCAGGAGCGCGTCTTGCCCCTGCACGCATCCGCCGCGGACGAACGGCACCACGCACGTCTTGTACGCCATCGTCGAGATGAACACGGACACGCGGCGCGCCTCCTGCCGCGACAGCGCCTGGCACGTGAAGTAGTCGTGCAGCATCCGGGCGGCCTGCGCAAAGGAGCGGATCTGGCGCTCGGAGACGCTGCTGTTCGTCGCGGAGGCCGGGTTGTCCCGGTAGAACAGCAGCGTCACCGGCGTGGCGGCCAGGCTCCTGATCCGGTGCATGACCTTCGACACAAAGACCAGATCCTCGGCAAAGTGGACGCCCTCAGGAAACAGGATGTCGCCGACCACGCTTTTCCGGTACAGGCGCGGCCAGACCGCCGCCGACTCGCGCTTGCCTTTTCCCGAGAAGAACGACCGGAAAGGCGACGCGTCGACCGTCACCGGCAGCTCGCCGAGGTCATACCGCACCGGGTCGCGCAAGATGAAAGTGTCGGGTACGCGGCTGTACTGAAACGACGACACGTCCGCCCCATGGCGCTCGCTGAGATGGTGCAGAATCTCAAACGCCTGGGGATGCAGCACATCGTCGGCATCCAGAAAAAACAGATAGGGAGCGGACGCCAGCCGGACGCCCCTGTTCCGCGCCGCCGAGCAGCCTGCGTTCGGCTGGGCGTGCAGCTTAAACCGGGGGTCGCGCGCCGAATATTCGCGCACAATCGCGCCTGTACTATCCGTCGAGCCGTCATCGATGCAGAGACACTCGAAGTCCCGGAACGTCTGCCGCTCCACGGACTCCAGACAGGCCCTCAGGTGGCGCGCCGCATTATACATCGGAATCACAAGCGAGATTGTCATGTCGGACATGCGCCGTCATCCTAACCAGCCGCAAGCAGCAGCCTGTCGCGGGTCACCTGTAGACTTCATCCGCCCACTCATAAGACTCCGAGTAGGGTTCGCCCATGAGCGTTTCGATCATGAATTTCAACGTGCGGCTGCCGCTGAACATCTGGTGGTAACGGGCGCGCCCGGCCGCGGCGACCGCACGGCGCTCGCCGTCGTGCGCCTGATAATACAGGATCTTCTCCCGCAGGTCGCCGAGTTCGTGGAAGTAGGCAACCTCACGGTCGGAGAAAAACTTCTGCATGTTGCCCCGGTCGCTCAAGAAGGTCAAGATGCCGTTGCCCATCAGGTGCGCGATCCGGTCGGAGGAGTAGAGCGGCCAGCCCTCTTTCCGGTTCAGGTTGAGCGCCATTTTGCTCTGGGCCAAGGTGTGCTCGTATCCGGCGCCCCAAACGGGAGGCTTTCCGAACATGCCGAAAATATCGAACCGGAGCTTGCCCGCCAGGTCGGCGTTGAGCTGCCGTAGGAACGCGTTGCGGTCATCGCCAGCGATCTCTTTCCCGCAGAAAAGCAAGTCCCGGTCAAACTGCTTCTTCTGGGCGTTGTCCTCGCTCTCCATCGAGGGGTCGGAGGGGTTGGGCATGTAGGCCACGACGTTCTTGCCGGTGCAGAACTGTTTCAGCGCCGCGCCGCCCGTTGTCACAAAGATGGCGTCGGTGGAGTGCATGCGCTCCTGGATCTGCTGGATGTGCCAGTCCATCCAGATGGGGTCGATGTTGAAATGCGCCATGCGGATCCTCGGCAACGCGGACCGGATCTCGTCCAGCGCCCAGTTCCGGATATAATCGCAGTGACCGATGAAGAGGATGTCCGGCTTAAAGTTCTTTGCGGTCTGGATCAGCTTCTTGTTCGCCAAGTGCCCGCCGAGCTTGCGGATCCCGAACGGCGCAAGGTAGCGGGCAATGTCCCGGTCGCTGAATTCGGCGAGCCTGTCGTTGTTGCGGACCGCACCGCAAACCAGCTTGCGGCCCGGCCCCATCTTCAGGTTTCCGTACTGGCGGAGCTGCATGTTGTCGACCATCAGAATGCGCATGGGTAGTCCTTACTGTAACGTCTCACCAGTATACCTAAGCCGTGAACGCCGCCGCAAGCGGCAATGCCTTCAGGCTTTGGCTGAGCTGGCCTCGTATCACGGCCGGCGAGAAACAGGTCCTGTAGAGCCAAGAGGCCTTTTGCCCGCGTTCGGCCAGCGCCTCACGATGCTCGGCCAGCTCCCCGACCGCCTCCGCCAGCGCGTGCGGGTCGCCCGGAGTCACAAAACACAGGGCCTCTGAAGCGCACGCTTCGGCCGGGTAGGCGTCTGACGTGCGGGTGATGACGGCGCGCCCGCACGCCAACGCCTGAAACACCTTATTCGGAATCACGCGCCCGGCCTTCTCGGTGGTGCCGAACACGCCGAGCAGAAGATCCGCGCGGCGGATGCGGGCGGGCAGTTGCGCGTACGGAACCGGGTCTTCAAAAATCACATTGTCCAGGCCCGCTCCCGCAGCCTGGCAGGCCGCCTTCGCCGGCCCGTCGCCGAGCAGGCACCAGCGCACCGGCGGCCCCCGGTAGAGCCGCGCGGCCTCAACGATGACCTCGGCCCCGTGCAGCGGAATGAAGCTGCCGTAAAACAGCACGTCGACCGGCCCCGTCCCTGCGCGAACCGGCTCGGGCGTGAACAGCGTCTCATCCGCGCCCACGTAGACCACGCGGAGTTTTTCTTTGGCCGCGCCCAGGGTCCTCTCGAAAAAGTCGGCGTGGCAGGCGGTGTCCGCCAGAACCAGGTCAGCCTTGGCGAACAGACCGCGCTCCCGCGCCAGCAGGCGCCGGCCCGCGGCGCTCTCCGCGCTCAGCTTGGCGCGCTCCCAAACCTGCTTGTCATACGCGCTGATGAGCGGGTCGAAAATCAGCGGCACCCCCTGGCGGTCACACCAGCGCCTGGCCGCAGCCAGGTCACGCTGACGGAAGCAGGGCACCCACACGGCAGCCGGCTTCGGCAGACGCCTCAGCGCGGCTTCGAGGTCGCCGAGCGCGCAGAAACGCGGATGAAAGTCCGTGACCGTCCAGCCCAGCGCGGCCAGGTGCTGCCGCAGCACGCCGCTGCGCGAATAGGCGGGATCGAAGCGTCCCCACCAGAGCATCTGTTTGTCGGGTAGCATGATTAAACGTTCAACTCTCAACTCACAACGCTCACCTTTCAACGCTCAAGTTCCCACCAATCTTCGTTGAGAGTTGAGCGTTGAGCATTCAGCGTTGAGCGTTTATTTTCGTATTGAACCGCTCATACGCTTCAAAGTAGCGTTTTCCGAAAAGACTCAGCGCGTCTCGGTCGAAATGCAGGGAGTCTCCGCCGTGAGCGAGCCCCTCGGCCGAGATCACCGCGCAGCGGGGAACCGCCGCCGCGACTTGCGGCAGCATGGCGTTAAAGGCCGCGCTCGCAGGCCTGAAGTGCCCGAGTTCGCCCACCATGACCGGGATCGCCTCCGCATCGAGATCCTGCCGCAGCTGGCCGATCATCGCCGCGAAGCGCGCGGGATACGTGGCGACCTTTGCTTCCGCGCTGTCCGCCTCGCCCTGATGCCACAGGATGCCCATAAGCTGCCCCTGTTTCAGCGCGACCTTCATTCGCGCCACCGCGTTCGTGTAGAGCGCCGACCCCGGCTTCCATTGGTCCATCGAGGTTCCGCCAAAGGCGCACGGCACAAGGCCGATCTTGGCTTCAGGCGCTTTCGCCGCCACACACCGCGCGAACTCGGAGCAGAGTCCGACCCCGGCCACCTTGGGCTTGTCAAAATGCACCGGGTCTTTCGCGGGTATCCAGGCGCACGCCTTGTCGAGCATGAGAATGCGCGGGCTCGTCTGCTCGTCGGCGGCCGTCACCTTGCCGCGCCCCGCCATGTTGGATTGGCCGATGAGCAGATAGAGCTGAAGGCCGGACGGCGTCTCGGCGAAAACCGTGAAACTTGCTAAGAGAAGAATAAGCGCCGTCGAGAAAAACGTGTGTGTGTTGCGCATAGATCAGCCTCTTTCATTCAAATCAGGTGCTGCGGTTGGTTCTGCGGTCTCAGTCTCGTCAACCCCCAGTATCCGAACGTCCTCCAAGTCAACCGGTCTTCCGGCCGCACATTTAGACCGGATCAGATCCGCTTTCGACAGGATGAAAAAGTCCTGCCCTTGGTAGGTGCAGGTTTTGCGGTTTGTCCAAGCGTCAGAGAAACAGACGCCGGGCGTCGCGGTCTGAACATCAACGCGCACCCGGTCTTTGAAAATGGTGATCTCGTTGGCCAGTACATCCTGTGTCGATGTTAAGGCCGCCGTGCCGAGTCCGGCGTCGAGTAGCGCTTCCAGTAGCCGCCGGGCGTTGTCAGGAGTGGCCTCAATCAGGATATCCAGATCAAATGTTGCTCTCGGCACGCCGTGAAGTATCGATGCGATGCCGCCGATTACAACGTATCGCACCTCATGTTGCTGAAATGACCTGAAAACGTCTTGTAGTCGGTTCAGCATATTTCTTCTCCTGCAAGGAGGGGTTGATCGACAAAGCCAAATCCGTCAGGTCGCACAGCATTTGCATGCGCTCGGGCATCTCCAGGGATTGGAACCACCTGGCCTTAGCATCCAGTGTTTCCTCCTGCCAATCATGGGATACTGAAAGAACTTGTTTCATGGTGATAAGATAGCACAAAGGAGTGCGCTTCTCAATTCGGCTTCTCAATTCAGGTTGCACGGCGCATCAGGTCAATCGCCTGTTTCACCGCCGCGAGGCTCATGCGGTGGACCTCGCGCTTCGCGCCGACCGGCGCGGGCAGAGTGATGCAGAGCTTCCCGCCGAGGTGTTCGCGGAACTGCTCGATCCCCTCGAGAACATCCGGCTCGCCGTGCGCGCCCGGGCGCTCCAGCAGCGGCGACCATACCGGCAGGCCGCAGTCGGAAAGTCCGCGGAGGATCGCATCGCGCTCGCCCGCCGGGACCAGCCCCTTCAGCATGGCGTAGGTGCTGTCGAGCGCGATGCCGATGGCCACAGCCGGCCCGTGGCCCAGCGTGAAATTGGACATGAGTTCAAGCCGGTGCGCGGCCCAGTGGCCGAAGTCCAGCGGCCGCGCGCTGCCGAACTCGAAAGGGTCGCCCGACGACGCGATGTGACGCAAATGCAGCGCGGCGGCCTTGTGGACCACCTTCTCCATCACGGCCTGGTCGCGGGCGCGCAAGGCGGCGGCGTGCTTGCAGAGATAGGCGAAGAACGGCTTGTCCTTGATGATCGCCACCTTGAACGCTTCCGCGAGTCCGCCCGCCCACTCGCGCTGCGGCAGCGTCTTCAGAAACTCGAAATCGTCGATCACCGCGTAGGGCGGGGCGAAGGTGCCCGCGAAGTTCTTCGCGCCGCCGTCGTTCATGCCGTTTTTCACGCCCACGCCCGCGTCGTTCTGCGCGAGCACGGTGGTCGGAAGGCGCACGAAGCGCAGGCCGCGGTGGATGAGGGCGGCGGCGAAACCGGCCATGTCGAGCACGCTGCCGCCGCCGACCGCCACGATGTAGCTGTGGCGGTCGAGGTGTTCCGCGCCTGCGATCATCATGATCTCGCGCACGCTGGCCCAGCCGTTCTTGGCGTTCTCGCCGCCCGGCACGAGCAGCGGCTTGCGGACGAGGCAGAGGCGGTCGCGGTGTGCGCGGAAATACCCCTCGATCCGTCGGGCCAGCCCCGGCGTGGCGTCGGCGAGACCGGCGTCGACCACGACCAGCGCGCGGGCTACGCCGGAGGTCGGAGCTCGGAGGACAGAGGCCAGGAGGGGATTGTCAGCCGCGAACACGTGGTGCGTGAAGCAGACCGGATAACGGAACGGAACCGAGAATTTCTGAAGGATGGTTTTCATTAACCTACGACTTGCCCGCACGCCGCAAGCCGACGAAAACATAATTCAGCGCGTCCTCAAACACATACGGGCGCGGCACCAGCTCCACCTGCACGGCGTAGCGCTCATACTCGGCGAGCAAGAGTTTGAGTGCATCCTTGTCCATGTCACTTGTCTTTCATATTCGATAAAACACTCAAATCTTATCGGATATACTCGACGGAAGCAAGCTGCTGATTTCGAAACATCACAAACTGCGCTTGACATGCTTTCCCCCCCCAGAATAAGCGATGCCAAACAGTGGGGGTTCGCGCGAAACCCGGCAAGACGGTGTGGGTGTTCGCTGAACGTTGAGAGTTAAGAGGGGCCATAACGTTCAACGCTCAACGTTCAACTCTCAACTCTCAAGGAAAGACAGGAGTGCGGAACATGACGCGGATACGGAATTGGCGATGGCTGCCGGCGGCACTGCTGCTGGCGGCGGTCGGGACTACGTGGCGGTCGACCTTTCGGGCGGGCCGTTGGCCGCGCGCTATCCCGTGACGTACTACCGAACGCGTGGGGGCTGTACGATATGCACGGTAACGTTTGGGAATGGTGTCTGGACGCTTACGGGACTTATCCGGGAAGCGTGTCAGATCCGAAGGGCGCATCCTCGGGGTCCCGTGTGTTTCGCGGCGGTAGTTGTCTCAACTTCACCGACCGATGTCGCTCAGCGTACCGCATCATCCTCCCCTCGTCAGTCCGCCACAACGACCTTGGCTTCCGGGTTGCCCTACCCCAAGATCAACAGTGAGCCAAAAGCGAAGCCGCCGGGAGACTTTGTCAAAAAGAGTGTATTGTCTCACGCCAAGACCCGGAGAACCCCAAGATAAGACAGAGTTGTTTCCTCCTTTGGGTTCTTACCTCCGGGTCTTGGCGTGAAAACCGGGTCGGACAGAGAGGCGCTTGCGGAACCCCTTGAGAGCGGCGGCTCACGGGGACGCTCGCCCTCCACGCCCGCGGATTCCGCTACGCTCTGGAGGGCGAGCGTCCCCGCGAGCCGAAGGGAGAGTCTGCAAACGCCTCGAAGGAGGCCCTTCCGCGAAATCCGTAGCCTCACATGGAAGCCCGCTGCGGTGACGCAGCCCCGGACCGGGGCCGGCTGAAGCCGGGACAACATACGGACGCCGCAGGCCGGTTCTGCCAAGGTATGTTTTCAGCCGGCCCAGAGCACCTGTCCCCAAGGGCACGTCACGACAGCCAGGCACGCAGCTCTTGGGCGAGTTCGAGCAGCGACTCGGCCTTGAGCGGGAACGTAGACGCCAGCGCCGCCTCGCAGCCCGCGCCGACCCGTCCGTGCGTGCCTTTGATGCGGGATGTGTCCACGCTGACGCTGAACGGCGTGCGCCCGAAAAACAGTTCGCAGGGATCGTACCCGGGCTTGTTGTGGATGTCCACATGCGCCGCATAGTCGGGCGCCTCGCCAGGCTCCGTCCACCACGGATAGGCGAACCAGGCGCCCGGCTGCGCGACCAGCAGGAGATCGCCAGCGCGCGGGTGGCCGACACCGAGCGCGGCCTGCTGTTCGCGGTCCAGCACCTGCGCCACGCCGTCGAGCGCGCGCAGCGTGTCGGCCACGCGCGGCAGCGCGGCAGGGTCAAAGCAGGTGACCGGCGCGACCTGGTGGTCGGCCACGGCGAACGCGGCGCTCTGATAGAAATCGGGATACGTCATGCCTTTCACGGCGCGCACGGCGAAGAGGCCGGCCTCGCGCAACGCGCGATTCGGATAGACAGCCTCGCACGTGACCGGCGTGATCGCGTAATCGCCGAACGCGACCGCCTCGTAGCCGTTGGCGCGGGCCGCTGCGAAGAGCCGCTCCAGCTCGCGGCGGACCGCAGTGAGGGCCTTCCGGCCGCTCGGATGCTCCGGGCCAAAGCGCTGGAGATCGTAGTCCAGTCCCGGCAGATAGGCCAGACAGAGGTCCGGTGCCTCCGGTGTTGCCAGCAGCCCCGCGACCGCGTCGGCGATCCAGTCCGAACTTTTCACGGAGGCAAGCGGCCCCCAGTAGTGGCGCAGGCGGAACGAGCGCCGGGTGAGCGACCTCAGCCGCTCGTACAGGTCCGCCGGCCGGCTGTAACAGCCCGCGATCATGCCGCCGCCATGCATGTGGATCGGCGCGGGCGAGACGAGCTGATCGACGCTCTCGCCGAGGCTCTGCTGGAGGAACGCCAGACCGACGGTCCCGCCGCGCTCGCGGAAGGCCTGCCACACGCGCGGCCCGCTGACCAGCGCGGCCGACTGCTCCCAGAATAACGGCTTTTGCAGAACCGTGTCAAAGAAGCCGTTCGCGACCATCCCGTGCTGCGACGGTTGCAGGCCGGTGCGCAGCGTGGCCTGCGCCGTGCTGGTGAGCGCCGGAAAGACCGGCTGCAGGGAGCGCAGCGGGTAGCCGCCGATCTCGCGCACGCCATGACTCGACGCGAAATCGTGCCCCAATCCAGCGACTTGTATAATGAGCAATTTCTTCATGTGCAGTTGATAGAACGCATGATACCCGCTGTGGGTTCAAAGCAAGAGCAAAAAATGATATGACGGGCTGACTCAATTTCAGGATTGACGCATTGCGTCCAGACCTTACATGAGACCGCCTTTTTCGTCAGCTCCGAAAAGGCCATCATCGGATTTGGCCCGCCCCCTGAAGATACCCTCACAAATCAGTGAGCTATTTTGACCCACTCCTTGATATACGTGTAATTACGACACACTATGTGTCACTCTGTAATATGGTCTACTCCTTTCATGGAGAGTCAGTTACGACGCATGATAATCGACTGGCATAACCTGTGCTAATAGGATTCTGTGTAAGTGCATTCGAGGCTTGTCAAACCGCCGGCTGACGTCGGCACGATGACAGGATAGATGCTCGGCCCACGGGAAGGAACTGTCTCATGAGTGACTTAAGCAAATGGACTCAGAAGGCGCAGGAGGTGTTGCAGAAGGCCCGCGAAACCGCAGCACGCTATTCCCATCAGCAGCTCGACACCGAACACCTGCTCGCAGCCTTGTTGGATGTGCAGGATGGTTTGGCTGTGTCGCTGCTGCAGCGGCTGGGCGTAGCTGTGCCCCAGCTTCGCGCCCGCGTCGAGGAAGAGCTGGACCGCAAACCGAAAGTCTCCGGCGATATCGAAGAGGGCAAGATCTACGTCACCCAGCCGCTCAACGAGCTGCTCGTCCGGGCCGGGGATTATGCCAAACGGCTCAAGGACGAGTACCTCTCCGTCGAACACCTGCTGCTGGCCATGACCGACTCGGGCCGCCGCGCCGCGTGCGGCCGACTGCTCGCCGAGGCCGGCGTGGACACCAAGAAGCTGCTGGAGCTCCTGAAGGAGGTACGCGGCAACCAGCGTGTCACCACCGACAACCCCGAAGGCCAGTACGAGGCGCTCAAGAAGTACGGCAGCGACCTCGTCGAACTCGCCAAGGATGGCAAGCTCGACCCCGTGATCGGCCGCGACGAGGAAATCCGCCACGTGGTCCGCATCCTCTCGCGCAAGACCAAGAACAACCCGGTGCTCATCGGCGAACCCGGCGTCGGCAAGACCGCCATCGTCGAGGGGCTGGCGCAGCGTATCGTGCGCGGCGACGTGCCCGAGGGTCTCAAAGACCGCACCATCTTCTCGCTCGACATGACCGCCCTGATGGCGGGCGCCAAATACCGCGGCGAGTTCGAGGAGCGCCTGAAGGCCGTGCTCAACGAGATCAAGGCTGCCGAGGGACGCATCCTGCTCTTCATCGACGAGATCCACACCATCGTGGGCGCGGGCAAGACCGAAGGCTCCTCCGACGCGGGCAACATGCTCAAGCCCATGCTCGCGCGCGGCGAACTACACTGCATCGGCGCGACCACGCTCGACGAATACCGCAAGAACATGGAAAAGGACGCCGCACTGGAGCGCCGCTTCCAACCCGTGCAGGTGGATCCGCCCTCGGTCGAAGACACCATCTCCATCCTGCGCGGACTGAAGGAGCGGTTCGAGCGCCACCACAACGTCCGCATCCAGGACGCCGCGCTGGTCTCCGCCGCCGTGCTCTCCGACCGCTACATCCAGGAGCGGTTCCTGCCGGACAAGGCCATCGACCTGCTCGACGAGGCCTGCGCCTCGATCCGCACCGAGATGGACTCCATGCCCGCCGAGCTGGACCAGATCACGCGGCGCGTCACGCGCCTGCAGATCGAAGAGACCGCGCTGAAGAAGGAGAAGGACAACGCCTCCAAGCTCCGCCTCGCCGAACTCCGCAAGGAGCTCGCCGATCACAAAGCGCAGGCAGACGCCATGACCGCCCGCTGGCAGTCGGAGAAAAAAATCCTCGACGATACGCGCATCCTGCGTGAGCAGCTTGAGGCCGCCCGCACCGCGTACGAACAGGCCGAACGCGCCTATGACAACAACAGGGCCGCAGAACTCAAGTACGGCACAATTCCCGATTTAGAGAAGAAGCTGAAGGAAGCGCAGACCCGGCTCCAGTCCAAGGACGGAACCGTCATGCTGCGCGAAGAGGTAACCTCCGAGGAGATCGCCGAGGCGGTCTCGCGCTGGGCCGGCATCCCGGTCACCCGGCTGCTCGAAGGCGAACGCGAGAAGCTCCTGCACCTGCCGGACGAATTGCACCGCCGTGTGGTCGGTCAGGACGAGGCGGTCGAAGCCGTATCGGACGCTGTGCTGCGTTCGAGAGCGGGCATCAAAAACCGCCAGCGTCCGGTGGGTGCTTTCCTCTTTCTGGGCCCCACAGGCGTGGGCAAAACGGAACTTGCCAAAACCCTCGCCGCCGAGCTGTTCGACGCCGAGAGCGCGATGGTGCGCCTCGACATGTCCGAGTACATGGAGAAACACAACGTCTCGCGCCTGGTCGGTGCGCCCCCCGGCTACATCGGCTACGAAGAGGGCGGCCAGCTCACCGAGGCCGTGCGCCGCAAGCCCT
>CAYMLQ010000059.1:0-21278 GCA_964390795.1 uncultured Lentisphaeraceae bacterium | reverse complement strand
ATCGGCTACAACATGAAGATGACCGATATGCAGGCCGCCATCGGCGCCGCGCAGATGGACAAGCTGGAGGCCTTTACCGCACGGCGCAAAGAGAACTTCCGGCTGATTACGGAAGGGCTCCGGGGGCTGGAGGACGTCTTTATCCTGCCGCAGGCCACCGAGCACAGCGACCCGTCGTGGTTCGCCTATATCCTGACGCTTCGCGACGGCGCGCCCTTCAGCCGCGTTGAGCTGGCACAGTACCTCGACGAGAGCCTGATCGAGACGCGCGGGCTGTTCGCCGGCAACCTGCTCCGCCAGCCCGGCTATGCGGCGATCGAGCATCGCGTGGTCGGCGGCCTTGAGAACACCGACACCATCATGAACAACACGCTGTTCATGGGCGTCTTCCCCGGCCTGACCCAGGCGAAGATCAGCTATGTCACGGAGCGAATTCGGGCGTTTGTGAAACGTTGGTAAGCCCGCCGCTCGCGGAGCGGGAGCAAACGAGGGGATAATTCGAACTCTGAACTCCGAACTCTGAACTCCGAACTCTGAACTCCGAACTCTGAACTCTGAAGTTACTGACGAGAGATTATATGGCTACCCCAGTCAAAATCAAGGCGACCGTCGAGAAGGTCGTGAAGCACACCGGCTCGGTGGTGAGTTATCGCTTGGTGCCGCAGGGGCGCGTGCCGAAATTTCATGCCGGACAGTTTCTGCACCTGGCGTTGGACGAGTATAGCCCCGAGAGTCAATGGCCCGACTCGCGCGTCTTTTCGATCGCCTCTTCGCCCTCCGAGCGGGCCACTCAATTGGCGGTGACCATTTCGGTTAAGGGCCGCTTCACAGGACGGATTTTCCAAACGCTGGAGGAAGGCTCGGCCTGCTGGCTGAAACTTCCCTACGGAGAATTTCTCTTTCCGCCGGACCGGCCGCTCGTCCTGATTGCGGGCGGGGTCGGGATCACCCCGTTCCTGTCGTTTCTCGCGCAGATGCTCGAGGAGCGGTCGGGTCAGGCGGTTTCGCTCTGCTACGGCGTCCGCTCGGAGGTGTACTACCTGTTTGGGGAGCTGCTCAGCCGGTGCGAGGCCGAGCTTCCGAACTTCATGAAGACGGTCTATTGTGAAGACGGCTCGGTACCCGGCAACAAGGGGATACTGGACATCGACGCGATTCATGCCGCGGCTCCCGCCGGCGCGCTGTTTTATCTTTCAGGACCGCCGGCGATGATCGGCGCTTTCAAGAGCCGGTTGCGCGATCTCGGCGTGGAGGCCGAGCGCATCCGCGTGGACGATTGGGAATGAGGAAACGGCCTTGGTGCCGAGAGCGATGAGGTTTCAGTGACAACCCCCTCTGATTGTCACGTAGGCGGAGAAAATCGTAAATGACGCCGGTGAAAACAAAAGTCGCCATTATAGGAACCGGGAATATCGGTGCGGATCTGCTTGTCAAAATCGGACGGAGCCCGTTTTTGGAATGTTCGCTGTTTGCCGGCCGCAATCTAGACTCGCCGGGCATGCGGTTCGCCGCCGACCTTGGCGTGCGCACCAGCGACCGGTCGATACAGGCGATTGCTGACGATCCTGACTGTTGCGATATCGTTTTCGATGCGACGTCCTCCAGCATCCATCTGGAGCATGCGCCCGTCTTAAAGGCGTTAGGCAAATTCACCATTGACCTGACGCCTTCTAAAATCGGCCGCATGTGCATCCCCGTCATCAATGCGGAGGCCTGTTTGAAAGAGCCGAACGTCAACCTCGTGACCTGCGGCGGACAGGCGACGGTCCCTCTGGCCTATGCGATCAGCAAGATCCATCCGGACGTCGAATACATCGAGGTCGTGGCCAGCATATCCTCGCGTTCGGCGGGGCCGGGCACACGCGCCAACATCGATGAGTTCACGCAGACGACCAAGGACGCCATTTTGCATTTCACAGGTGTCCGCAAGGCCAAGACGATCATCATTCTGAATCCGGCGGAACCGCCCATTCTCATGCGTAACACGATCTACGCGATCATTCCCAGTCCCGACATGGAGGCGCTCCGGCTGGCGGTTAAGCAGATGGAGAAGCGCATCCAGTGTTATGTGCCGGGATATCAGGTGATCATGGAGCCTGTGCTTGAAAACGGGCGCGTCACCACCATGGTGCAGGTGACCGGGCTGGGCGACTACCTCCCCCCGTATTCAGGGAATCTTGACATTATCACCTGCGCTGCGGTTCATATTGCCGAACTGTTCTCGCGCAAGAAACGGGAGGTCACGCATGAATAAGCTTCGATTTTTCGACGCCACGCTGCGCGACGGGTCGCACGCGAACGCTCATCAGATCCCAACCGGCTGCATCAGCAGCTACTGCAAAGTGATCGACGACGCGGGGCTGTACACGGTGATTGTCGGCCACGGAAACGGGCTGGGGGCCAGTTCGCTTCAGGTCGGCCTTTCGCTGCACTCGGAAGAGGAGATGCTTTCGGCGGCAAAGCCCTATCTTAAGAAAACCCGCTTGGGCGTCTATCTGATACCGGGGTTCGGCACGATTCACGACCATATCGAACCTGCGCTCAAACTGGGCGTCCAGCTCGTGAAAGTCGGCTGCCACTGCACCGAAGCCGACGTCACCAAGCAGCATATCGAATACGTCAGGAATCACGGGGTTGAGGCTTACGGGGTATTGATGATGACCCACATGGCCGAGCCCGCGCGCCTGCTGCAGGAGGCGAAGAAAATGGAGTCGTACGGCGCGCTCGGCGTGATCCTGATGGATTCGGCGGGCGCTCTGTTGCCCAGGCAAGTCACGGAGCGAATCAAGCCGATCGTGTCAGAATGCGGCTTGGCGGTCGGGTTTCACGCCCACAACAATTTGAGCCTCGCGGTCGCCAATACGCTTGCGGCGATCGATGCCGGGGCCACCATTGTCGATGCGACGCTGCGCGGTTTCGGGGCTGGAGCCGGGAACTGCCAGTTGGAAGTGCTCTGCGGCGTTCTTCAGAAAATGAATGTCAGCACCGGATTGGATTTCTACCGGTTGCTGGACGTGTGCGACAGCATCGTGGCGCCTCACCTGCAGAAGAAGCCCACGGAGATAACCGCACTCAGTCTGGTGGGGGGGCTGTCGGGGGTCTTCAGCGCCTTTACGGAACACATCAAGAAAGCGGCCGTTCGCTTTGGTGTGGACCCGAGGGATATCTTTGTCGAACTCGGCAAGCGAAAAGTGGTCGGAGGTCAGGAAGACATGATCGTCGACGTGGCCATGAACCTTGCGCAACGGGCGCGCAAGGACGATATCTCGTTTCTGATGGAGTCTTTGCTCTAGGCACAAACTTTCGAGGTTTCCTATGATCGTCTCGGATTACATCTTCGATTTCTTACAGCGCAAGGGTGTCGACACGGCCTTTATGGTTTCCGGCGGGCAGGCCATGTTTCTGGTGGATTCGCTCGGCCGCCATCCGGCCATCCGAACCATCTGCACGCACCATGAGCAATCGGCCGGCATGGCTGCCGACGCGTATGCCCGCATCACGGGCAAACTCGGCGTGGCCCTCGTCACGGCGGGCCCCGGCAGCGTGAACATCGTCAACGGGCTGGTGGGCGGGTGGACCGATTCGGCGCCCATGATGGTCATCTCCGGGCAATCCGCCTTGTCCTGTGTGAATTATCAGGCGAAAAGCGGGATCAGGCAATACGGCATACAGGGCATCCACATCCAGCCGTTCGTAGAAAAGGCGACCAAGTTTTTTGTGACCGTTGACGACCCCGCGAAAATCCAGTACTACATGGAGAAGGCGTACTATCTCGCGACAAACGGGCGCCCCGGTCCGGTCTGGATCGACGTGCCCCTGGACGTTCAGCGCATGGAGGTGCCTGAAACCCTCCTGTACCCTTACCACCCGGAGACGGGCGAGGTTACGCCTGCGTTTCCGCATGAGAAACTCTTGAAGACGTGGGAGCTGCTGAGGAACGCGAAGCGTCCGCTTGTCATTGCCGGTCAGGGCGTGCGGATCGCCCAGGCGGACGCGCAGCTGCACACGCTGATCGAAACGTTAAAGATCCCGCTGATCACCACCCGGCTCGGCATCGACCTCATCGAGTCCGAGCACCCGCTCTATGTCGGCCGCCCGGGCAACTATGGGGAACGCGCCGCCAATTTCGCCGTTCAGAACGCCGATTTTATCCTGGCGATCGGCAGCCGGCTCTCGACGGCCTCCGTCGGTCACGACTCGGCGAGCTTCGGGAAACATGCCATCAAGGTCGCTGTCGATGTCGACCCCAAGGAACTCGAAAAGCCGGGAGCGCCCATCGACCTGAAGATCTGCGGCGATGCGAAGGCGTTCATCGTCTCCCTGCTCGCGGTCGCGAATGCCGGCCAGATGCAAGACACTTCCTCCTGGGTCGCGCTGTGCAACGGTTGGAAGCGGGACTACCCCGTTGTTTTGGCCTCCTACAAGGACGAGAAGCCGGTCAACTCCTATTACTTCACCGAGCGGCTGTGCGAGAAAACGGGCAGCGATGATGTCGTGCTGGTCGACACGGGCTCGTGCTTCCACGTGGCGTGCCAGGCGTGGAAAGTCAAGAAGGGCCAACGCTTCTTAACCACCGGCGGCCTGTCATCCATGGGGTACTGGGTGGCGGGCATCGGCGCCTGCGCGGCCAACCGCTACCGGAGGACGATCGTCATCACGGGGGACGGCAGCCTCCAGATGAACCTCCAAGAGTTTGCGACCATCAAGCACTACAATCTGCCCGTCAAGGTCATCATCTTCAACAACAACGGCTACCTGCTGATCCGGCAGACACAACGGAACTTCATGGAAGGCCGACTGTTTGGCGAAGGCCCCGAAAGCGGCGTCTGGTGCCCCGACTCGCTCCGGATCGCCGAAGCCTACGGCATCAAGGGCGTGCGGATTGACTCGGTCAGCGACATGGACGCGAAGATCGACGAGGTGCTCGCATACGATGGCCCGGTGGTGTGCGATGTGATGACGCCCGAGTGGCAACTGCTGATTCCGCGGGTCTCCTCGGAGAAACTTCCGGATGGCAAGCTTGTCTCGCGAAAATACGAGGACATGTTCCCGTATCTGCCAGAGGCCGAGTTGAAGCGTAACATGATCTCCGAGCCGTGAGCGTGCGTCCCGCCGGAAGCGCGTGTCCCGTGGTTACGGTACGAAAAAGATATGATGCCGCACGCTATGTGCCGTCTGTTGACCGTGCGAGAGAAGAGTTGGCCTTAGGCCAGCATCAGTCTCTAGCCGATGCCCTCTGTAGGACAATCACCTGGCATCGGCAGTCTCGAAACAGGGGCTCGCACAGCTGATAAAGACGGTAGGCTGCTGCTGGTTTTCTGTCAGGCCCCCCCCAGCATATATTCTTCACTATACGCCCAACTGCCCATTGTGCCGCCATCCGACTTCTGCTATACTGAATTCGGTTTGAGTATCAAATGAACACGGTGTGTTAAGGTTAAGGATCTATACTTAACGCATTGATGTTGAGATTATTATGACTTTTCAAATGGTTCTTTTTCAAGACCTTTACGGGGACGGAGTCTGCGAAAAAACGGTCATGACGAACGCGTCACTTCCTCAATCCTGTATATGCCAAGCCTTACGCGAAATAGTTTCGCAGCCTTGTCTACTTTGATGATGTCGATCGTGCCGAGTGCCTCGGCTGTTCCGTGAGGTTACTTTAACGTTCGAGCAAATCAAGAAATGTATTGTCGACGCTGTCAAGCCACTGTTGTGACACCTCTGTTTTCTGACCTCCTTTTGTGAATATGGACATTTTCCAGACCGTGGCAAGCACTTTGGCCGATGAGCCCGGAATCAAGGTCGCGCTTGTCTACGGGTCGGCGGCTGCGGGAAAGATGCGGCGGGACAGCGACGTGGATGTGGCGGTTCTTTTTGACCGGCCGCTCGACATGGACGCCCGCCTCGCCCTGTGGGGTAAGCTGACCGACGCGCTGCGCCGAGAGGTGGATCTGGTTGATCTGTACGACCTCGGCGGAGAGATTTTGCACCAGATAGTGACCAAAGGGCGGGTCGTCATCAAGAACGACGCTCAGGCTTACTTCCGTTTGCTCCAGCGCATGGTGTATAACGCAGAGGACTTTATGCCGCAAGTGCGCCAGGCGCTCAGGCGACGGGTGGAGAGGTTTGCGTATGGATGATGTCGTCATCAGGAAACTCGACACGGTCAACCGTTGTCTTGCCCGCGTCATAGAATATACGCCGCTCTCGCTTGAGATCTTGTTGGAGGACTACACGCGTCAGGACGTCATTGTTCTGAATCTTGAACGCGCTGTGCAAGCATGCGTGGATATAGGCCTACACATTTTTAGCGGCAGGAACGAGCAGGTTCCAGATTCGATGGGTGCGGTGTTTGTTCAACTGGCTCGGTTGGGTGTCATTGATGAGGTGACGGCACATGCCCTTAAAGGCGCAGTCGGTTTCAGAAACGTCTCCGTACATGCTTACCAAGAGATCGACTACGCCATCGTCTTCAGTATCTGCACCAAACATCTGGACGATTTCCGCGCCTTCGCCCGGCAGATCATGGCGGCGTTGGAGGTTGAACGTCCCTCACCGAGCCGCAGAGCCAATTCCTCTCCACTCTAGAATTTCTCCCCACTGCCCACTGCCACTGCCGACTGCCACTCTCGTACATGAGAACTTCTCCCTTCCTATTCGCCTGATTCGCGCGATTCGCGGTTCAAACCTCTTTCACTTATGACCTCTCCCACCTCCTCCCGTATCCTCATCACCGGCACCGCCGGCTTTATCGGTTTCCATCTCGCGAAGCGGTTGCTGGATGCCGGACACCAGGTGTTCGGCATCGACAACTTCAACGACTACTACGCGGTGCAGCTCAAGTTGGATCGGCATGCCCAGTTGGAGTCGCGCGAAGGCTACGCGTGGAGGCGCGCCGACCTCACCGACCTTGCGGCGCTGCAAGGGGCGTTCGCCGAGTTCCGTCCTGAGTGCGTGGTCAATCTCGCAGCCCAGGCCGGCGTGCGCTATTCGATCACGAATCCGCATGTCTATCAGAAGTCGAATCTCGAAGGCTTCCTGAATATTCTCGAGTGCTGCCGCCACGCGACCAACCAGCCGCGGCTGGTCTATGCATCCTCCTCGTCGGTGTACGGCGGCAACAAGACGCTGCCCTTTTCCGAGGACCAGTCCGTCGACCATCCGATCAGCCTGTACGCGGCGACGAAAAAGGCCAATGAGCTGATGGCGCACTGCTACAGCCACCTGTACGGCATGCAGACCGTCGGGTTGCGCTTCTTCACCGTCTACGGTCCGTGGGGCCGCCCCGACATGGCCATGTGGATCTTCGCGGACGCCATGCTGAAGGGCCGGCCAATCCAGGTGTTCAACCACGGGAATATGTTTCGCGATTTCACCTATGTCGACGATATTGTCTCCGGTATCGCCGGGTGCGTTTTCTCTCAAACGCTCGCGCCGTACGAGGTGTTCAACATCGGGAATCACCGCTCTGAAAAGCTCATGGACATGATCGGCCTGATCGCCAAGGAACTGGGAGTCGCCGATCCCAAGCTGGAGCTGCTGCCGATGCAGGACGGCGATGTGCCCGCCACCTACGCCAGCATCGACAAGATCCGCGCCGCAGTCGGTTACGAGCCCACGACGCCCATTTCCGACGGCATTCCCAAGTTTATCGCGTGGTTCAAGGAACAGGGGAGAAAGTACCAGTAGGCAGATACGGAGATCATCACGTTCCGTATGCGCCAACACGGCGGAAGCCTATCGGAAGCGGCGTTACTTGAAGCATTATGTGATGAAGCTCACGGATGCGGACGGTGAAGCGAGCGAAACAATCGTCTGGCTGAACTTTGCGAAAGATTGCGGTTACATCACGGTGGAGGCGCATGAAAGACTTTCAGCAAGCTACCATGAAATCGGCAAATTGCTCGGTTTCATGATAGACCACCCGGAAAAATTCGGTGTCCATGTTGCCGACTGATCCCACTGCCCCTGCCCACTGCTGCTGCTCCTGCCCACTGCCAACTCTCCCAACTCCCGCACTTTAGAATTTCTCCACATGTCTCCCGAAATCGCCAACTTTACACCCGCACTTTTCTGGGACGTTGACCGTGAAAGCCTCGACATCGAGAAGAGCAGGGCTCTCATTGTTCAGCGAGTACTCGAGCGCGGTCATGATTCGGACTGGGAACTGTTGAAAGCGTGTTATACGATCCAAGGGATCGTTCAAACGGCCAAAGAGCTTCGTTCGCTTGAACCCACGGCGCTTGCGTTTGCCTCGTGTATGGGAAAGACGAAGAAGGAAAGCTTCCGATGCTTCACTTGGAAACAGTCCAACCCGACACATTGGGTTTATTGAAGCACCTTCAGGCTTTGCCCATCCTATCCGAAACGCGGCTGGTTGGGGGAACCGCTTTAGCCCTTCAATTGGGACATCGGCTGTCTGTAGATTTGGATTTATTCGGAAGTTGGGGCGAGGCAAACCTGTTGCCCGATCTTGAATCATGCGGAACTGTAGTGCGAACAGGCGGAACGGGCCGCTTGCAATTCTACGAAGTCAACCAGATCAAGGTCGATTTTGTGACGTATGAGTATTCATGGCTGAAGGATGCCTCATTCGAAGGTGGTCTTCGCCTCGCACAGATAGAAGACATCGCGGCAATGAAGTTGGAGGCCGTTACCAATCGTGGCAGCAAGAAGGATTTTATAGATGTCGCTTTCCTCTTGAATCTGTTTTCCTTGAAGGAGTTGTTGGGTTTGTATCAAAGAAAGTATCCGACGGGGTTGAAGCTGCTTGTCATGCGCAGTTTGGTTTATTTTGACGATGCGGAAACAACAGAAATGCCGGTCATGCTCAAGTCGCTAACTTGGGACGCGGCAAAAGAACGTATTTGCGATGCTGTCCGGGCAACAGCCTGATGCGATTTCTCTCGCCGAGGCGCAGAGGGCACAGTGGGCCATCGGATACCATGCGCTTTTCTTGTATGAGAGGTGAATGAATGAAGGCAATGCTGTCCAAAATCGATTCTGGCTCCATCCGTGTCACCGTCATCGGCTTAGGCTACGTCGGCCTGCCCTTGGCGGTCGAGTTCGGCAAGCGGTTCCCGACCATCGGGTTTGACGTGAATCTCAAGCGGATCGCCGAGCTGCGCTCGGGGTGCGACCACACGCTCGAACAGACGGCGGAACAGTTGGCTTCGGCTTCCAAGTTGTCTTATGCTTCGGAGTTGTCGGAGTTGAAGGATACCGACATCTTCATCGTCACCGTGCCGACGCCGGTCGACGAGTACAAGCGTCCAGACTTGACGCCCCTGGTGAAGGCCAGCGAGACCGTGGGCAAAGTCCTGAAGCGCGGGGCGATCGTGGTCTATGAGAGCACGGTCTATCCCGGCTGCACCGAAGAGGACTGCGTGCCGCTTCTGGAGAAGTTCAGCGGGCTGACGTTCAACACGGATTTCTTCGCGGGCTACAGCCCGGAGCGGATCAACCCCGGCGACAAGGAGCATACGCTGACCAAGATCCGCAAGGTCACCGCTGGCTCGACGCCCGAGGCGGCCGCCGTGGTGGACGCGCTGTACGGTTCGATCATCAAGGCGGGAACGCACAAGGCTTCCTGCATCCGGGTGGCCGAGGCCGCCAAAGTCATCGAGAACAGCCAGCGCGACATCAACATCGCCTTCGTGAACGAGCTGTCCATGATCTTTCATCGCATGGGCATCGACACGATCGAGGTGCTTGAGGCGGCGGGCACGAAATGGAATTTCCTGCCTTTCCGGCCGGGACTGGTGGGCGGCCACTGCATCGGCGTTGACCCGTACTACCTGACGCACAAGGCGCAGGCGCTGGGGTATCACCCGGAGATCATTCTGGCGGGGCGCCGGTTGAACGACAACATGGGCCTGCATGTCGCGAGCGAGACGGTCAAGCTGATGATCGCGAAAGGCCTGGCGGTGAAGGATGCCGCCGTCCTGGTCTTGGGCATGACGTTCAAGGAAAACTGCCCCGACATCCGCAACAGCCGCGTCATCGACGTGATCCGCGAGCTGCAGTCGTTCGGCTGCCGCGTGGACGTGGCCGATCCCTGGGCGGACGCCGGAGAGGTCATGCATGAATACGGAGTGACCCTTGTGCCTTACGAGTCCGTCGCCGCCGGTTCGATGTTCTCGCGCTATTCGACGGTCGTTTTCGCGGTCAAGCACGAGGCCTTCTCCAAGCTCTCGTTCGAGCGCGATGTCCCGACGACGGTGGTCTACGACATCAAGGCCACGCTACCAAGAAATCAGGTGGACGGGCGGCTCTAACGATCAGCTCATGGCTCTCGGCTGTCCCAGAGGAGCTAAGTAAGGCTGGGTTCAACCATCATCAACTTGAGCACACTCGCCCGTCAGCGCTCTCCCATGAACGCCTCTTTATTATCAGATGACCCCTTGTGCAGATAACAATGGTGCAACCATTGGACCGCTGGGGCAGCGACGCCGTGCCATAACCATGGGCATTAGTTTGGTTCTCTTCGCGGCCAGCGTTTGGTACATCGGTCAGACTTTTCAATGGAGGGCACTTGGGAAAGTGATCAGGGATGTGGATCTGACATACCTGATTGCGGGGGGTGGCGCATCCATCATGGGCTACTGGATGCTCAGAGGCCTCCGATGGCAGATTCTACTGCGCCGGACCGATACCCATGTGCCGTTGCTAGATGTGTATCTGTGTACGAGTGTCGCATTGAGTTTTGCGTTGTTCACGCCGCTACAGTCAGGGGAGATGCTCAAAGTCGAGTTGCTCAAAAAATACGGACTGCTTCAACGCATGCCGGGATACGGTTCGTTTCTGGTCGAAAAGGCCTTTGATCTTGTGATCTTGGTGGCGATGGCATGCGTCAGCCTTTTGACGGTTCTTGATGTCCTTCCGAGTCCAAGCTATGCCTATGGGATACTTGGCGTCATGGTTATTGCCTGCATCGTGGGAGTGATCATGCTGATGAAGGTGCAGATGAAGGGCCGGCCGCAGCAATTGCTGGAAACCATGCGTCAATGCGTAGGCGATGTTTCGACACTCTTGCTGCTGACACTGATAACGTCTGTGTCGTGGGCATCCGTTGCATTCAGTTGGCAAGTGTTCCTCTATGCCGGCGGGATACACGTGGATTTTATAAAGGCCGTGGCGCTCATGTCGATTGTCGCCCTGATCAGCATCCTAAGCCTGATACCGGGAGGTTTGGGTGTCTCGGAGGCCGGCACGGCGCAAGTGTTGATGCATTTCGGCGTGACTGCGGCGGCAGCGCAGGCAGGCTCGATTGTCTTGCGTTCCTATTCAGTTGTGGCTATCGCCTTGGGCTTGGGGCATCTTGGGGTTTGGAAGGCTGTCCGACTTCACCGTCAGCGGCGCGACCGCCAACACGTAGGACGCTACAGATGAAAAAGAAAATAGCCATCATCGGCGCGAGCTATTTGCAGCAGCCCTTGGTTCTAAAAGCCAAAGAACTGGGCTTTGAAACCATCTGCTTCGCTTGGGCGGATGGAGCGGTAGCGGGTCCCGTCGCAGATCGGTATTATCCGATCTCAATCACCGAGAAAGAGAAAATTCTGGAGGTGTGTCGAAATGAGGGCGTCGATGCCGTTACGACCATCGCCACGGACGTCGCCGTCCCCACGGTGGCCTATGTGGCTTCAAAGCTTAACCTCATTGGAAACACGCCCGAGTCCGCCTATCGCTCCACGAACAAATACGCGATGCGTCTAGCGTTGTCTACGAGTGACGTCAACTGCCCCAAGTTTCTGAAGATTTGTGATCCGGCCACTGTTTTGGAGAAAACGGCCGGCCTGCGCTTTCCGCTCATCGTCAAACCGTGCGACCGATCGGGGAGTGCGGGTGTGACGAAAGTGGAGAAGGCCGAAGAGCTGGCTGCTGCCACAGCGGTTGCATTGAAGCTGTCGCTCGGGAACGAAGCCATCATTGAGGAGTTTGTTGCAGGCGTGGAAGTGAGCGTGGAGACCATTTCTTGGCAGAAGCGCCACTTCATTTTGACCATCACCGACAAGGTCACCTCGGGCTCACCGCATTTCGTGGAGCTCGCTCACCACCAGCCCTCTCTGCTTCCTGAAGCAACACAAGCTGAGATACGACGCCAAACGCTGGCGGCTTTGACCGTGCTCGGAATTGACTACGGCGCGTCGCACGCGGAGTTCTTAATTACGCGGGACGGCCACGTCTTCGTCACCGAAGTGGGCGCCAGGATGGGCGGCGATTTCATCGGCTCCGATCTGGTCAGACTGTCAACCGGTTACGACTTCTTGAAAGGCGTTATCGATGTGGCCAGCGGTTCCTTCTCGCCGCCCGGACAAGCGATGGGTCCCAGACGCTGTTCGGGCATCTGGTTCTTCTCAAGGAATACGCCGCACGTGCTGGCGTACATTCGGAGACAGGAGCAGCATCCGGAAATCGTCCGTGCGGAAGTTACCACGCTCGACTTGCCGGAGCTGACGAAGAGTGCTGACCGTTCGGGGTATTTCATTTATCAGGGTGATAGGCGCATGGAACTCTCGGTAGGAGGATCATGATGGAACTCTCGATTATTATACCAGTCTATGGATGCCGGGCTAGCTTGGAGGAGCTATACCGGCGGTTGGTGGCAGCGCTGGAACGCATCACGCCCGACTTCGAAATCATCCTGGTCAATGATTCCTGCCCGCAAAATTCTTGGGAAGGCATCAAGCAGATCGTGGAGCAGGATTCGCGCGTCAAGGGAATTGACCTGTCGCGTAATTTTGGGCAGATCCGCGCGATCACAGCTGGACTACACCATGCCGAGGGTGAGTGGGTGGTGGTGATGGACTGTGATCTACAGGACAAGCCGGAGGAGATCGCTAAGCTCTATCGGAAAGCGCAGGAGGGATTTGATGTCGTCTTCTCGCGGCGGGCACTCAGAAAAGACACGTTCTTGAAGAAGCTGTCGTCGAAGTTCTTCTATTGGATCTATGGGTATTTCACCGCGGGCGCCTTCGACTGCTCCATCTGCAATTTCAGCATCAGCCGCCGGATCGTGATGGACAACTACAAGCGCATGGGGGACCAGAATCGGGCCTTCATCTTGTTCATTAAGTGGATGGGTTTCAAGCAGGCCATCGTCGACATCGACCACGACGAGCGAGCCTCCGGCAAGTCCTCATATACGCTGCGCAAGCAACTCCGGTTGGCCTTGGAGATTATCACCACGCAGTCCAATAAACCTTTAATCCTTTCAATCCAGATCGGGTTCACTGTGGCTCTGGTGGCGTTCCTCTATGCGCTCTGCATCACCGCTCGTTATCTGATCTATCATGTGACTGTTGCAGGTTGGACCAGTACAATCGTGTCGATCTACTTCGTGGGAGGACTGATACTCGCGCAGATGGGGATCTTGGGACTTTATATCGGGTACGTGTTCGACCAAACAAAGGGACGCCCGATTTTTATTGTCAGGGAGTTAGTGCAAAAAGAAACAATACGCAATGGAGGGTTACAATGATTCTGGTTGTTGGAGCAACGGGTTATGTCGGAAGATACTTGTGTCGACAACTGGTCGAGCAGGGGAAGCAGATCCTTGCCTTGGGGCGATCCCAGAAAGTAATGGATTTCTTTCGCGAGTATTCGATTCCCTGTCAGTCATTTGACATCACAGATGACAAGTCCTATGCGGAGCTGCCGACGACTGGCGTTGACGCCGTGATCAACTTGGCCGCTGTGCTGGCCGAGATCGAGACGCCTGTCGAAACAACGTTTGCGGTGAACACCATCGGCACCTACAAGCTGTTGGAGTATTGCCGCAAGAACAAGATCCGGCGCTTTGTGCATGCGTCGTCGCACAAGGTCTACAATGACATTCATCATATTCCGTTGAAAGAAAGCGACTATCCCTGCTTCGCAGGAGATCATTCGCCTTATATCATCTCCAAGCTTGCGGCTGAAAAATTTGTTGAATATTACAACAAACAGTTTGGTATGCAAGGGATCATTCTCCGTCTGACGGGCGTGCATGGGTATGGGGAGATCCTCGGCCAACTTGAACCGGACGGAACCTACAAAAAGAGTACCTTCGAAATATTTGTCGAGAGGGCGATGAAAGGGGAATCGCTGGAGGTGTGGGGCGACTGCAAAGCCGTGCGCGACCACATCTACATCAAGGACGTGCTTACGGCGTTTATTGCGGCATCTGAAAGCCCTGACGCGAAAGGAATCTACAACATCGCGACTGGCGTTGGGCTCTCGTTGCTTGAAGAGGCGCAAGGGCTGGTTGAGGTGTTCTCGTCGCCAGGGAAGAAGTCTCAGATCGTCCGGCGGCCAGAGAAGCCGGCGTTTACCCGCAGTTACGTTTACGACATCTCCCGCGCCAAGCAAGATCTGCACTGGGAGCCCAAGTACAACTACGTCGACATGCTGAAGGACTATCGCAAGGAGCACGAGAAGCAGACGTACCATCATTACCACTACATCAAGGAAGAGCAGCGCCCGGCAACCATGTGATGAACAGGCGTTTTAAGAGCTATCTGGAAACCCGGAACTGCTTGTATACTGGCCGTGCGAGCACGGCCATATATTTGGCGCTTCGTGCTAACCAAGTTTCCGGAGCACGCATCGTGGTGCCGGCCAATATCTGTTATGCGGCGGTGCTTCCGATTCTCTATTCTGGGAATCAACCGGTCTTTGCGGATGTGGGGGAGGATGGCAATCTAACCTGTGACACGGTTGCCGCAGTGATGAAGACTGACCCGCGGGCCGCCATCATTCCGCATATGTATGGTAACCCGTGCCGAGAGATCGCCGACATTTGCAAGGCTCTGCGTGCCCGCGGTGTGACGCTGATTGAAGATTGTGCCTTGGCGCTGGGAGCGGACATAGATGGGGCTATGACCGGCACCTTCGGTGACTATGCGGTCTATAGTTTCGGATACTCGAAAACAATTGATTGCGGCTATGGCGGGCTAATCGTCAGTCAACGCAACTTGGACGATCTGGTCACGCTAAACGCGGAACTGCCTCACCATACTCCCAGCGTCGACGCGGAACTGCAGCTATTCTCTCAGGTTTACCGCGTGCTGCGCAACAACCCCGTGGGCTCGTTAACGGAGACCGTCTTCGCCTATGCGCGCCAGCGGTTGCAGCATGGATTCCTGTTTAGGGCATCGCCCGAGCACGTTGACAGATTAATTGCCAGCACTGACGAACTGGAACGGGTCATCCGGCAGCGCCGTGAGAATGTTGCGCGGTATGAATCCTGCCTGAACTGGGGTGCGGGGCTAAAGAGATATGTGTTTCACGCGGGAGCGGTGCCCTGGCGCTACAATATCCTGGTTGATGCTTCCAGAAGATCCGGCTTGATTGCTGCGTTACTCCAGCAACGGTTGCCGGTCAGCGACTGGTATCCGGTCATCGCGCCGATGTTCAATGTTAACGAGTCGTTTCCACAGGCGTTGCGTATGGAAAAACAACTCTTGAATTTCCCCTTGGTCAATGTGAGTGCGGAACAGATAAAACGCATTGCGATGGTCATCGATTCGGAAATACCCCATGAATAATCTCATCCCATTCAACAAGCCATTCATCATCGGCCACGAGTTGGATTATATCGCACAGGCGGTTTCTTCGGGTAAGATCTCTGGTAATGGGGCGTTTACAAAAAAGTGCCAACACTTTTTTGAGAGCCGCTATGGGTTTAAGAAATGCCTGTTAACCACATCTTGCACCGATGCGCTAGAGATGGTCGCGATGTTGGCTGACATTCAGCCGGGTGACGAGGTGATCGTCCCCTCCTATACGTTTGTTTCGTCGGCGTTAGCTTTTGTCCGCCAGGGAGCGAAGATTGTGTTCGCCGACAGTTCGGTCTGCCATCCGAACATCGATGCCGCTCAGATTGAGGCGCTGATTACCCCGCGGACAAAGGTCATTCTGCCCGTCCATTACGCCGGTATGGCCTGTGACATGGACTCGATTATGGCGATCGCGGCCAAGCACAACCTGCTCGTGGTTGAAGATGCGGCGCAGGCGGTTGATTCGTACCACCTCTCTGCGGACGGCACCAAACGCCCGCTGGGCTCGATCGGACATTTCGGGTGTTTCTCGTTTCATGAGACCAAGAACATCATTTCCGGAGAAGGGGGGATGCTCGCGATCAATGACGAGCGCTTTATGCGGCGGGCCGAGATTATCTGGGAAAAGGGGACCAACCGCGCGGAGTTCTTCCGTGGAGAGGTCAATAAATACGGATGGGTTGATACCGGCTCATCGTTTCTCCCTTCTGAAATTGTGGCCGCTTTTCTTTTGGCACAAGTGGAACACTTAGATCAGATTCAGGAGTGCCGCAAGAAGATCTGGAACGCGTATTATGAGGGGTTGAAGGCGCTGTCGGGACAGGGCGTCTTCATGTTGCCGCAAATACCGGTCTATGCGACCAATAACGCCCACATGTTTTATCTCGTCTTTCCATCGGTGGAGAAACGCACACGGTTCATTTCATACTTGAAAGCCAACGGCATTCTGGCGGTCTTCCATTACCTCAGTCTTCACAGTTCCGAGTTCTATCGGGGTCAGCATGATGGCCGCGCGCTTCCAAACTGCGATCACTTCTCTGATTGCCTGGTAAGATTGCCACTCTTTTACGAGTTGGACGTTCACAAGGTTCTCGAATGTGTCTGTAAGTTCGCTTAAGCCAGGGACACTCGTTTGAGTAGCAGGAATAGCTTCTCGATCACAGGGATGTTACAGATGAAAGTAAAACAGGTACTGGCTGCGATCCTGCCATCAGTGATCGTCATCGGCATTTTGTCTGCGATTTTTGCTATCAAGGGGATTTATCCGTTCGGGCAGCATACGGTTTGCTATGCCGATATCGGACAAATCTATATACCCATTTTTTGCCACATTTACGACGTCTTGCACGGAACCAAGGATCTGTTCTGGGATTTTTACACGGGTGCCGGCGTAAACATGTACGGTTCAGCCGTCAGTTGCGGGGCCTTCAGCCCGCTGACTTGGCTGCTGGCTCTTGGTGCAAGAGAGAACATTACCTACAACGTGTCCTATATCCTCATGCTGCGCATGGCGCTGATCGCGTTCACCTCGGCGCTCTTTTTCCGTAAGGCATTCCCCTCGCTCGAGTATTTTTGGCAGGCCGCTTTTTCTGTGATGTATGCCTGCGGCGGCTACGTGCTCATCTACTATACGAATATCACTTGGTTGGATTATGTGATCCTTTTCCCGCTCCTGATGCTCTCTCTGAGAGAGCTGTTCGAGAAAGACAGAACGCTGCCGTACGTGCTGGTCGTCACGGCGAACCTGCTCCTCGGCTTCTATGTTTCATTCATGGTCATCCTGTTCGTCTTCTTCGCCAGCGGTATTCTCCTCTGGTTGACGGTACCTGCGGAGAGGCGCAACGGCGTCATCATCAGGTTGGGCGCCGGCACCCTAGCGGCCGTGTTTCTGTCCGCTTTTGTGACGTTGCCTGTTATTCTTCAGGTGGTGAGTTCGGCTCGGGCCGAGTATTCGAGTAGCAACGTGCTCATCAATGGACTTGGCCCGGTCAAGAGCAAGATCGTGGTGTTCCTCTTCGCCTCCGTAACTTATGTGTTGCTGGCGAGGATGATTTTCGCCTTCAGGCAGAATAAGCGGGCCGCCGCCACCTGGCTGCTTCTGATTTCTATCGTGACCATTCAAGTCGTCGTTGAGAACATCAATCGCATCTGGCACTGCGGCAACTACATCTGCTTCCCGTTTCGTTACGGTTTCATCCCCACGTTCATGGTCTTCTGCGCCTGCGGGTACTACCTCTCAACGCGGCCCGCTATCAAGCCGTTCGCGAGGGTTACAACGGCGGTCGCTATGAGGCTGCTGGCCGTCTTGGCGTTCGCTGCGGCCCTCGTCTTGTGCGCCAAGTACTACGGAGAAATCAACAGCAGCGTCCCCGTGCTCAAGGGGTTAAGCTATCGGGCAACGGGGGTCTTCGTAGCCATGAGCCTGCTGTTCGGCTTCTGCTATTGGGTGCTCCTGAAGGAGCCGGGATGCCGGCTGCGACTGCTCTTTCTGTCAGTGGTGATGATAGGCGAAATCATCAGCTATTCCATGTGGCACCTCGGCGTCGGAAGAGTTTACTCCCGCGGGGACATGGTCTACATGGCCAACGGTCTTCGCAAGAGCGTGAGTTTTGACCCCGGTGATTGTAGCCGCGTCAAGGACTGCCAGAAGATCCTGAACGATAACTACCCGCTGGTTCTTGAGAAGGGGGCGTTGGGAAATTATACGGGGCTGCTCAGCGGCAGACAGCAGAAGACGATGGAGCGTCTCGGCTACTCCCACGTATTCACCAGAATTGTGGAGACGGGGGGGACGCTCTTTTCAGACGCCTTGCTTGGCATTCAATACGAGATCGCGCGGAAGGACTTGCACAGTCGCATCTATGTCAGGCAGGGGCACTCGGAGAACTTGTCGGTTTACGCGAAAGCGCACGAGATCCCTTTTGGCATGACGGTGCCGGAACCCGCAGGCGGCCTGGCCTGGCCCGTTCAAGGTTCACCTTTCGACACGCAGAATGCGATCTATCGCGCCATTTCCGGAAAGAGCACAGACATTCTTGAAACCTCTGTCGTAACGGCAGGTGAGGCCGAGCGATCTGCGGTTGCTACGCAGGCTGGATGTCGCAGCCGTGAGTTTGAATTTGACGTCCGTGGCGAGCAGCTTCTCTATTTCTTTGCCGCCCCGACCAACACGTTCATGAGGATCGTTGTGAACGGTGCCCAATTGGCGGTGCCGACGCTCGACGTTCCCTGCAAAGATCTCTATCCGGCCCGCTGGAACAACGGGATCATGGAGCTGGGGCTTTTTAAAGACGAAAAAGTGAGGGTGCGGCTGGAACTGGAAGGCGAAGGTCTTTCAGGTGATTTATTCTTCGCAAAGCTAGCGCTGTCTGCGTACAGCGATTTCATCTCGGCAATGAGTCCTGAGCATGGTGCCCGCGTTCGCCTTGCTGGACGGCAAATAAGCTATGAGCAAAACGATGTGGCACCTGGCAAGTTGCTGTTTCTTCCCGTGTCTTACGATGAGGGGTGGGCCTGCCGGGTCAATGGAGCCATCAGGAAGCCGATGATCCTGTTTGGTTCGTTTCTTGGGGTCAGAATGGATCAAGGGAAGAACGACATTGAATTCAGGTATGTGCCCCGGGGCTTCTGGGTGGGGTTGTTGGCGAGCTGTGTTGCGTTCGTGCTGACTGTCGTGGTGACGACATTGAACGTATACGGTCGCCTGAATATAGGCAAAGGGCTTCTTCGTGCGTGTGGGTTCATCTACTGGTTCGCCTACGCTCTCGGGTGCATCTGCATCTATATCATACCCGCGGCGGCCGGTGTCATCGGCTTATTGATGAGGCATGCCTGGAAGTTGTTCTGAGTGATCAGGAAGTAAGACGGTGGGTCGTCAGGGCGTTGGCCCGTGCAATACGCTCGCTCTGTGGCCAAAGAAGACTGCTTATGACGCTGTGGCTATCGAACCTGTTCCGATCGAAGACCGTTCGTACGATTACCGTTTTTGGCATGGGCAACATGGTCGCGATGTTGCTTGGATTGATCGGGACAATCGTTCAAGCCCGCTATATCAGCCCCTCAGATTTGGGCGTGTTTCGCACGTTCGGCGTTGTCGCAGGATATCTGGCGTTCCTACAACTGGGAGTCTTTGATGGCTTGCAGCGAGAGATCCCGCTTCAGATGGGGCGCGGGAATCAGACGGCTGCGGAACAGGCGGCCGCTGCATGTCTGGCGTGGATCATGGTTGTGTCAGCAGGCTGTGTGGCACTGTTTCTGGGATGGGCCATTCATTTTGCCTGGTCCAGTCAGTGGATGCAGTTCTGGGGTTGCCTCTCCTATACGCCGTCGATCTTGGTTACGCTCTATGGCGGATACCTGGGCATGACCTTCCGAACCGGGAAACAGTTCGTCACGCTTTCTAAGACGTCTGTCATCCAGGCCTTGGCCGGAATGCTCGTATTGCCGCTGTTACCCGTCATGGGTTACTACGGAGCCTGCTTACGGTCGAGTGTCATTTCCCTGACGAATCTGTTTCTTCTGCATCGGTGGCGGCCGCTGAAGGTTCACCCCCGTCAAGACTGGCCCGTTTTTTGGAGAGTGATCCGAGTCGGGCTCCCCCTGAGCGGCATTGGCTACGTCTACACGTCGCTGTGGATATCCGTAGAGGGAACCCTCGTGCTTACGTGGTTTGGAACCCAAGCTCTGGGGCTTTATGCGGTCTCGGTATTCATCCGAACGGTCGTCGGGCAACTGGTCCTGAATGTCAGCCAAGTGCTGAACGTCAAGATTTGCGAGCATTACGGCCGTTCCAACAGTGCTGGGGGCGCCTTGCGACGAATCGTTATGCCGGTCGTGCTGATGTCGCTGGGCTCGCTTCCGCTGATTGCCGTTGGCTGGCTTCTGCTGCCTTGGGTGGTGAGAGGTTTGATCCCACGGTATGTCGAAGCAACCGTCCTTATGCAAATCTTCCTGCTTATGATGCCGCTTGCATTACTCAAAATACCAACCGGTATTCTTTGGGTTGCTGTGAGACTGGTCTCTTGTTTAACCAGCGTGCTCATCGGGTTTGCGGTTTTCGTGACTATGGCCTATTGCTCATATCGTATGGGTTTTGGTTTGCCTGGTGTGGCCGTTGCCTTTATCGTGGGGCAAATGGCCTATCTTCTCGCAGCCTGGTTCTTCACGTTGCGGGTGCTCGTTCAGGAGCGAAGAAACGTGGTCAAAGCCGACGAACCGAGGTTGGGCACGCCAACAGGGGATGCAGGTGCTTCGGCTGTTGAACAGGAATGATAGACACAAGCGATGAGGTGAGACATGTTGGGTCGGACGAAAGCCAGACTAAGAAAGTATCTTGGATATTACCGGGTGTTGGACGTGTCCAGTCTCTTTCTTTGCACCGTCGATAAGATTTTTCGCAGAGAGATCGTGCGACTGATTTCGGTGGATCGCTTTCACGTCTATGTCCGGACGAACAGCTCTGACCTGCTCGTAGCAGTCAGTAGTCTGCATGACAAAGAGTATGATCATATTTGTTTGTCAGACCCAAAGGTCATCATCGACGGCGGGGCTAATATCGGCACAAGTAGTATCTATTTCGCGACAAAATATCCGCAAGCGCGTGTCTTTGCCATAGAACCAGAGTCCGGCAATTACGCTTTGTTGGTAAAGAATACGAGAAACTACACGAACATTGTTCCAATGGCGCTTCCGGGTTTAGCGTGTGAAAAGCCATTGGGTTTTGTAAACTGTGCGGCA
>CAYMLQ010000058.1:0-21885 GCA_964390795.1 uncultured Lentisphaeraceae bacterium | reverse complement strand
CTCGGCACCTCCTCCGGCATCCACCCGCACCACGCCAAGCGCTACTTCCGCCGCGCCCAGGCCAACGAGGACGAGCTGCTGGTCGACTTCTTCCAGGCGCAGAACCCCAAGGCCGTCGAGAAGTCCGTCTGGAACCCCAACGGCACCGACGTGGTCCTCACCTTCTGCGTGGAGGCCAGCCCCGACTCGCTCACCAAGCGCGACGTGGACGCCGTGGAGCTGCTCCACAAGGTCAAGCTGACCAAGGAGAACTGGATCGATACCGGCAAGCGCCCCGAGCTGTGCGCGCAGCCCTGGCTGAGCCACAACGTCTCCAACACCATCTCTGTCAAGGACGGCGAGTGGGACGAGGTCGAGGCCTTCATCTACGACCACCGCCACGCCTTCGCCGGCATCTCGCTGCTGCCCGACGGCGGCGACCTCGACTATCCCCAGGCGCCCTTCTGCGAGGTGCTCACGGCCGACGAGATCGTCTCGACCTACGGGGTCGGCGCGCTGCTCGCCTCGGGCCTGATCGTGGACGGTCTGCACGCCTTCGATGATAACCTCTGGGCCGCCTGCGACTGCGCCCTCGGCCGCGGCGAGAATCTGGAGACGCCCACGCCCAAGATCTACCCCATGCGCGTGTACGAGGCGATCGAGGTGGTCCGCCAGTCCAAGCAGGACTGGGTGCGCCGCGCGCACAAGTTCGCCGCGCACTACTTCGGCAGCGACGTCCTGAAAATGACCCGCGTCCTCAAGCGCGTCAACGCCTGCAAGCAGTGGGAAGACCTGACCCGCACCTACCTGCCGGTCGATTACACGAAGTGCCTCGAACGGCAGGACAACACCACCGTCACCCAGACCATCGCCTGCGCGGGCGGCAAGTGCGAGCTGATCTAACCTACTTCACCGGCGTCAGCAGGTCGTGCAGGTAGAGCTGGCCGATGGCGCGCACGTCGAGCGTGTGGCCCGCGCGGTAAGAGACCACGCGGCCCACGAAGCGGCCGGTGTCGATTAGCGCGATCGCGGCCAGCAGGTCCAGTGTGGCGCGGTGCCATGCCGGCTCCAAGGCCTTGCCGCTGCGCTCTTGGACGAAGCGCGGCTCGCCGTGAAACTTCTTCTTGCCGTGGATCAGGATGTTGTCGGTCGTGTAGCCGAGGTTGCGCGTGTCGGCCATCAGGAAACCGAACAGGTGTACCATCCTCATCTGCGAGTGGGAGGCGTTGGTGCGGGCGAACGCGCCGTAGCGGAACGTCTTGGGCGTCACGTCGAAAACGATGCGCTGCTTGCCGATGATCGAATTGAAGTCGATCGCGCAGTCGAGCCGCAGCTTCTTCTCGCCGTTTTCCGGCGGAAGAAACGTCAGAAAGTCGCCGCGGTCGCCGCCGAAGGTCACCGGCTCCTTGACCGTCACGTAGCGCGCGGGCTCATCACGCTCGACGATGCCCGCCTGATCGATCGCCTCGACCAGATCCATGCTGCTGCGGACGAAGAGCGGCGGGTCGCCGGAGTTGACGCTGATCACCACGTCGTCCACGCCCATGCCCAGCCGCAACGCCACGATGTGCTCGACCATGCGCAGGTAGTTGTGCGGGTTGCCGCTGCGCAAGACGATGTTGCGCGCCGAAGTCCACACGTTGCGGATCGTCACGAGCGTCTTCAACTGCTCGGCCAGGTCCGTGCGGTCGATCCACCAGCCATACTCATCTGAAGGCTTGAAGGTCAGCGTACGCTGCGCGCGCCCGTAAAAGGTGCCCGGGCCCGTCACCGACCGCTCCCCGCCCAGCGTGGTGCGCCGCGCGGAATAGCCGGCGTCGCCCTCGCACACATCGGCCACATCCACGGGCTGCGCTTTCAGCCGCTCATACGCGTCGCGCACCGCCTGCGTCTCGCCCACCAACACTCTGCCGACCGGATACGAAAAATCCATATGCACTATTCCTTCACCCCGCCGCCCGCCTTGGCCGCCTTTTCCGCCTTCATCTTCTCAAACGGCGAGAGCGCCTTGCCCGCCGCCGGCTTATCCGTCGTCTTGACCCCGGCCTTTTCTAGCAGCTCTTTGATGTGCGTCACATACGCCTCGCCGCCGCCTTCCTGATACCCCGTTTTTCCCAGTTGCTCGCCTTTGGCGTCGAGCAGGAAAACGGTCGGATAACCGCGCACGCCATACTTGCTTTTCAACTCGTCATTCTGCTTTACCACCTTGTCCGTGAGCTTCTTGCCCTGCGGATAATCCGCCTCGAACAGGATCACGTTGTCCTCCGCGAATTTTTCGAACGCTTTCGTGTCCAGCGCCTCCTTGCGCAGCTTCATGCACCAGCCGCACCAGTCGCTGCCCGTGAAGAACGCGAAGATCGGCTGCTTGAACGCCTCGGACTCTTTCTTGGCCTGCTCGAAGCTGTCCAGCCAGCCCTTGGTCTTCTCGGGCGCCTTGTCCTTCTTCGCCCACGACTGAGCCTGAACGCCCGCCGCCATCAGACACACCAACGCCAAACTGATCATGTGTTTCATCTGCAACGCTCCTTTTAAACTCCCGCCAGCCGGGCAGCCAGCCGCGGCAGCCCTGGATCTCGCGCGCCGAACGTCACGAGTACCCCGCCCGGAACCGCTTTCGCACGTAATAAATCCTCGGCGACATCCAAGGTCTGAACAACAATAACAGTAACACCTTTATCGCTGAGCTGTGAAGCCAAAACGTCGCTTCCCACGCTGCGGTCAGCCGTGCCGCCCGCATCGTAGACCGGCAGCAGCAGCAGGGTGTCAACCGGGCGGCAAACCCGCGCGAAAACCTCTACCAGCCCCTCCAGCATCTTGCGCAGCGGCGCGTAACCGTGCGGCCGCCACACCGCGCACACGCCCGCCGGAAACGCCGCCGCCAGCGTGGTCCACGCCGCCGCCAGCTTTTCGGGGTTGTGCGCGTAGTCGTCGACCACCGCCGCGCCGCCGCACGTCCCCACCCGCTGCAGACGCCGCTCCACGCCGCCGAAACCCCGCAGCGCTGCAACCAGCTTCTCGGGTGCAGCCCCCAGCGCGCGCGCCAGGCGCACCGCGTGCCACGCGTTGTGGACGTTATGCCCGCCGGGCATCGGCACGCAGTACTCGACACCCTCGAACGTGAAGAACCCGTTCCACCCCTCCAGCCTCACGCCCTGCGGGCCGCCCGGCTCCTGAAGTCCGTCGATCACCACGCCCGGCACGCGCGCCCGGAAAGCCGCGAAGAGCGCCAGCGTCTCGGCCAGCGCGAAATGGTCGGCCGATGCGTTGGTGATGACCGCGTGCTCGGGTTTGAACACCATCAGCGACTTATCCGACTCGTCCGCCTCGATCACCGCCCACGCGCCGCCCCTGCGCACCGAGCCGATGCGCGTCCCGCATGCGTCCCAGCCCGCCACAGCCGCCCCGTTCACCACGAACGGATCGAACCCCGCGCCCTCCAGCAGGCAGCCCAGCAAGGCCGTGACCGTGCTCTTGCCGCAGGTGCCCGTCACGGCGATGAGCCGCCGCCCCTCGGTCAGCCGCGCCAGCTCAGCCGCGCGGTGCGCCACGGGAACACCCAGCGCCTGCGCCCGCACCATCTCGGGGTTGTCAGCCTCGATCGCGCTGCTCACCACCAGCCGCGACGTCTGCGGCGTCACCCCCGACCCGTCCTGCGGACAGAGCGCCACGCCCTGCGCCTTCAGGCACGCCAGCGTCTCGGTCAGATCGCCCGCGTCAAGCAGCCGGTCCGACCCCGTGACCCTCACCCCCTCATCCAGCAGCGCCTGCGCCAGCGCGCTCATCCCGACTCCGCCGATACCCGAAACATGTACCGTATCACGCATCGCCCGTCCTTCGTTTAGAAATTCCGACTCACCCGCTCCGGCCAGCGCCCGTCCTGCGGAGGCCTCACTTCATTGGCTGGCCCACGATCAGAAACTGCCCCAGGTAGAATGACTGCCCGGACGGCAGCTCCTTCACCGTAAACGTGACGGTGTGCTCGCCCGGTGCCTGCTCGGGCAGATACCAGAAACGCGCATGCTTGGTTTTTTCCGACTGGGAGCGTTTCGCGATGATCGGCTGTCCGCCGTCGACCACGGCCTCTAGCACGCACGGTTCGCCGTACGGGATGTCGCTGATGCCCACCACCGTGCCATTCCACCTGACCGTGGCGCTCGCGCCGGCCTTCTCGCTCTTGACTGCGCCGCGCAGCATCGCGTGCGTGCGCCCGTGGCTTTCGGTATAGACGGGGTCTTTCTCCGTATCGACCGGCATCCACCCCGCGCTCAACACCGCGTTTGTGATCGGCAGCAGGGTCGCCTGCTCCCAGTTCGCCGCCTCGAGCGCTGCGGGCAGCGCGCGCGGCTGCGCCACACCCGCCGCCTCCATCTTCAGCATCGAGCGGGCGATGACCTCGCAATAGATCGTATGGCCCTCATCCCCCGGATGCACGCCGTCTTTCGAAAAGACCAGCTTTCCCGCCGCCGGCACGTCGCCCTTGAAGATCAGCGCCCCCGCCTTCTCACGCTGCGCGATCTCGACGCCGAGATCGATGGTCGGAATGCCGTACGCGTTCGCGACCCGCTCCTGAATGGGACCGAACCACGGCGTCTTACCCGCTTGCAAGTCCCTCAGCATCCCCTGATGCAGCGTGTAGACGAAGCAGATATCGGTCATCGGATTGTCTTTCCAGATGTGCCGCACGACGCCCTCAACCGACTTCGCCTCATAGCCGCCCCCGCCGTTGACGCGGCACTCAAGGAAGATCAGATCGGGCTTCTGAACCAGCACGTCGCCCTGCAGCCGGCAGGCGCTGTAGTCGGAGCCGGTGCCGGAAATGGCCGGATTGATCTCGATGATCTCCGCCTTCGGATACTGCGCCTTGAACCACGCCAGCGTCTTGGGTCTCCACCCCGCCGCCGCGGTGATGCTTCCGCCGAGATAGGCGATGCGCACCGGCTTGCCCGCCTTGAGTTTGGCGAAGAGGTTCGGCAGTCCGTCGCGCATGCGGAACTCTTCTGCCGTGTTGACATGATGATCGTACGTCGCCGCGCACACGGCCGCCGCACAGAGCGCCACGCCCATCGTCATCATTGCTCTCATCTGATTCCTTTTTTCCGACAAACCCCGTGTTTCGCCTCACGCATGAATGACCACCGCTGCCTCACGCTGCCAAGCCAGCGCTGAGCGGCAGGAGCGTCCAGCTCCGCCCGATAGCGCACGTCCTGATAGCGCTCCGTCAAGCCGCGCAACTCAGCGAACAGCGCGGCTGGCACGTCGGGCTCCATGCGCTGCAGCCAGGCTTCCCAGCTCTCCGAAGCAAGACGGCGCAGCCGCTCCGGCACCGCGTGCCGCTCGACTCGCGCCATCGCGTGCGCCAGTTCGGCGCGCAGGCGCTCCTCCGGAGAAAGCCTGCTTCGCGACACGCGCCGGCGCAGCCATCCGATCACGGCGAATCCGCTCAACACCACCGCGCAAGCCGGGCTCCACACCGTGTGCCACAGGAAGAGAAAGAAAGTCTCTCCGGCATCGGCGAGGGTCGCAAGAAAGTTCACTGTCGTGAGACCGGCTAACAGGCGCCGCCATCCCGCCAGCAGATAATCGAACGCCAGCCGCACCGCACCGGGCTTGTCGAGCGCCATCGGATGTCCTTCAGGCGGGGTGGGGTCTGCCAGCAGCCACCTTCCCTCAGAAGCGTCCCAGGCCTCCACCCAGGCGTGGCCTTCACGCTCCCGCACCACCCACCGGTCAAGCCACGGGTTCCAACCGCTGCACACATATCCGCACACCAGGCGCGACGGGATCTTAAGGGAGCGGAACATCAGCGCCGCCGCACTGGCGAAATGGGTGCAGGCGCCTGCACGACGCTGCATGAAGTCAACCAGCGGGTCGGGCGCCGCTTTCATCTGAATGCCTAACTGATAGGAGAAGTTCGCAGCGAAATGACGCTCCGCCAACGTGATCGCCTCACGAATCGACCGCGCATCGGAAAGGCCCGCGCATTCCGCCACCCAGTTGGAAACCGCACCGGCCAACGCGGGAGGCACCGCCAGATACGCCGGGTCGCTGAACCCGACCGGCTGCGGATACGCGCTTTCGGTCAGGCGACGCGAGACCACCTCGATTTCGTACCGGTCTGGGAACGCCTCGCTCACCGCGACCGTGCCGTTCGTTTCCATCAGGGGCGGCAGTCCCTCACAGGTCAGCGTCACCGCATTGCCGGGCAAGCAGAAGCCGGCCAGCAGCCGGGGGGTGAGCACCTCGACCTGCCAGGCGCTTCGGGTTCCAACAAAAACGGAAGGCACGAGCGGATACAGGCGCCGGCGGTCCCCCGCTGCCACCGCATCTGCCGGACGCAGGGTGCCTCCCGGTTTCACCACCTGCCAGCGTCCGGCATGATAGGTGGTGTAAACGCTTTCACGCAAATACCCCGGAAGCGCCTCAGCTTGCACAAGCAGGATCGCCCGCGTGCGACTTCCGAAATCGAGCGGCACGGCCTGCCCAAGCGACAGATCATCGCCTCTCTTCAGCCCCTGCCCCGCATCCATGACCAGCCCGAAAAGCCGCTTCTGCGCCTCGACCGCCGCCAAGCCGATCGGCTCCCGCAGGCCAAACGCCAAAACCAGCACAAGCCCCAGCACGCACCCGCGGACAGCCAGCTCCGGCCCCACCAGCGTCGGCCGCTCCTCCGGCTGCTCGCGCATCAGCCGCTGCGCCTGGTCCAGCGCGACCACCAGCGCCACAAACACCCACAAAATCACAGCCTCGTACCCGGTCGCCGCGCCCGCCGCCGGAGCCTCTCGCCCGATCACCAGCATCGTCATGGGCAGCCCGCCCAGCGCGATCAGCGTGACACCCAGCACGCTAGGACGGAAGAAGAGGGCGGTCACACCCACGGCAAAGGCGACGGTCACGATACGGTCCAGCGTGAGGCCGCCATCCACCGTGTTATCGGGCGGAACGATGCGCGAGACGTTTGCGGCGAGGCAGACGATCGACAGCAGCAGCCAAGACCAGACCACCCAGCGCGTGCTTCCCGGCAACGCGTGCGGCAGCGCCACCGCAACCGCAGCCAGTCCGGTCGTGACCATCAGCAACCCTTGGCCTTCGCCGCGGCAATACCACCACGCGCACCACAGCAGCGCCAGCGCGCCGCATACTACGGGCCAGCGGTTGCGCCCCGGCGGCACCGCACGGACACACTCTGTCGCTTCGCGCTTCATAGGCCATGCACCTCGCCGCGCAAAATGGCGCTGGCCGCGAGGCACGTCACCTCTGGCGGCAGACCGGCGGGCGACAGACCGTCGGCCGTCACAAGCATGACCTTGAGCCCGATATCCCACACCCCGATGTCCCGCACCAGCGCCTCCCGCCTCGCGTCCCAGCCCGTCAGGATCAGGCAGACGCTCTGGATCGAGCGGATCTCCTCGAACAGCAGCGGTTCAAGGCGGTCGAGCGGGTCTTCGCGGCAGGGCTCGATCGCCGCCAAGATGTCGAGCACCTCTTCGAGGTAGCCGACGCGCCCCTTGCTGACAAACCGGTAAACTTCAGGGCCCGCCACCAGCAGTTCCAGCACGCGGTCGGTCACCGACAAGCTGTCGACGATGGCGGCCGTCAGCGAGAGAGCGGCCTCCGCCGGATCGTTTCCTCGCAGGCGCGCCCAAGCCGAAGACAGCCAGCCGCGGTCGCGCGTGTCCACCAGGACAGCCGTTCGCGAGCGCCCTTCCGTCTGGAACTCCTTGACCACCGGCATGCCCACGCGCGCCGAGGAGCGCGGATGCACATGCCGCAGCGCATCGCCGTCGCGGAACTCGCGGCAGCCGTGGAACTCCAGCGCCTCGCGAGCCAAGTCGCGCGAGGCCGACAGCTCTTGCCGGTGCCGGTGTCCCAGCGGAATGTCCAGCGTCTCCAGCCGCGTGTACCGCGGATACACAAAGAGCGTCCGCTCGACGGACTCCGTGCGCCCCCACCGCCAGAATCCACACGGAAAACAGGAATCGCATCGGAGCGCTGGAAGAGCATACACGCCGCGCGCCAGCGCATGCCCGGACCCGGACAACGACTCCACCGCGCCAGCGGGCAACACGGCGAGGTGCGCCCGCTGCCGCCTCAGGCTCATCCAGTCGGAAAAGATCAGCGTGTCGACGCCCAAGTCACGGACGGCCCGCCGTCCGTGATTGCGGACCACGTAGCGCGTTTCAAACCGGCTGCCGCATTCGACGCGGACGGGCATCCTGGACTCCGCGCTCACGTGCGGCCGGCAGACGAGCCCGGACACCATGCAGGCAACAACCCAGCCGATGACCGCAAACCCAACCGCCGTCGAATGGCTTTCGAAGCCGGCCAACATCAGCAAGGCCGTCGGCCCCACCCCGACAACCCCCACCAGATAGAGGCGCGGCGTCGTGTGCGCCGTGAGCCAATAATAAGTCCAGCACACCATCGGGAAATTGCGCGTCAGCCGCGCACGGCGGCCATGCTGGTAGCCGATGGGGGGGCTTCTCAACCGCCTCAGCAGGTCTGTTCCCCATCTGACGCTCAGTCTCATGCGGGTATCGGTTCCGCTCGCAGCGCTTCGGCGACGACGGCCTCGCCTGCAAGTCCGCTGTGGCGAGCCTTGACATCGATGACCAGCCTGTGCGCCAACACCGGCACGGCCAACCGTTGCACGTCGTCCGGACGCACCGCGCTGCGCCCGGCGAGAAACGCGGCCGCCTGCGCGCACCGCCGCAAGTCCAGCGACCCGCGCGGGCTCGCTCCCAGCCGCAACCGCGCGTCGCCCCGCGTACGCCCCACGAGCCGCACAATGTAGTCCAGCACCGAGGCTTCCACCTCGACCCTGCGCGCCTCGGCCTGCAAGCGCGTCAGCGTCTCCGTGTCCATCACCGCCCGCAGCGCGTCGAGCGGCAGTACCGTCTCCTGATCGCGCAGCAGTTGCAGTTCATGCTCATGCGAAGGATACCCCAGTGAAATCCGCATGCAGAAACGGTCCAGCTGCGCTTCGGGAAGCGGATAGGTCCCGTTGTACTCGACCGGATTCTGCGTGGCGAGCACCAGGAACGGACGCGGCAGCAGACGCGATTCGCCTTCGGTGGTCACCTGCCGCTCGCTCATGGCCTCGAGCAGCGCCGACTGCGTGCGCGGCGAGGCGCGGTTGATCTCATCCGCCAGCACGATGTTGGCGTGGATGGGACCTGGGCGGAACGTGAAGGTGCCGTTCGTCGCCGAATAGATCATCCCGCCCACGATGTCCGTCGGCAGCAGGTCCGGCGTGAACTGAATACGCGCAAAGCGGGCTTTGAGCGAGACGGCCAGGGCCTTGGCCAGCGTGGTTTTTCCGGTTCCCGGAACATCCTCGATCAGCACATGCCCGTCTGCCAGCATCGCCACCAGCAACTGGTCGATCACCTCGCTCTTACCGCGAATCACCGCCCCGAGATTCGCTTTCAGACTTGCCAACACCCGGTCTGGCTGCCGAGCCCCATCCGCTTTTCCCACCATATACGGTTTCCCCTTGTTCTCCACCCGAAAACGGCGGACTCTCACCCGACGCACGCGTGACTCATTTTTTCCATAGTTTCCCGTCAGATTAACGCGAAAGACAGGAAGAGAAAGCTCACGCCCATTTTTCTCGCACGAAACGCAAGGATTCGGTCAGTTCCTCGCCTGTCACATCCGGTGCCGGCTCAAAGACTTTGATCACTTCGTCCGCCCCATAGAAGGCGAACGCGCCGAAATCGATCATCCCCTTGCCCGGCGGCAGGTGGTCGTCCATCAGCGGCAGCGCGTCGTGGATGTGCACGCCGCGCGTCACCGGCAGCAACGCTCCCGCCGCTTCCGCATGACTGATCCACCCCAGATATTCGCGAACCTGCCCGTGGCCCAGATCGTGCCAGTACGCCAACGCCGGCGTATCGAAACGCTGCTTCAGCATCAGCATCTCCTGCTCGTCAGGAAACGCCTCGATCGAAGGCAGGTTCTCCAGGCACAACGCCACACCCGCCTGCTCGAACTTCGGGAGCAGGGCGTCCAGAGAAAGACAGAACCCGTCAAAATACGTGCTCACGCGCGCCGCGCGCCGGCGCCGCGCTTTGTCCAACAGGCGCTGGTAACGCGGCGCCTCGGGCGAGCCTTCCTCGCCCAGCGCCTCTGCGAGCGTCCGCGTGTTCACGTCGCTGAACAGGGCTTTCAGGAAGATCCGTCCCGCATGCAGCACCACCGCACGGGCGCCCATGGATGAGGCGAAATCGAGCGTGCGCCCGATCAGGATCGCAGCCATGGCGCGCTCGTCCTCGTCACGGGACGCCAGCAGATAGAGCTCCGGATAGCCGTGCGGCGCGCCGATCGGTACCGGGCAGTAGGCGTGAACGCTGTCTACGGCGACCACGCCCGCCTGAACGCAGCGGCGTATGCCTGCGGCCAGCTCTTCCGTCGTGTGGTATCCCAGTTCCAGAGCGTCAAAGCCCAGTGCGAGGATTTCGTCTGCCAGAGCCTCGCCTTCCGTGTGACGCCGCACGTTCCAGTTGGTGGAAAGGGAAAACCGCATGTCGCTCCCGTTGCTTTAGGCCTGCCGGCGGATCAAAGACAAAAATTCCTGCCGCGTGGCGGGGTCGTCCCTGAAGGAACCGAGCACGACCGACGTGGTCATCACCGAATTCTGTTTCTCCACACCGCGCATCATCATGCACAAGTGCCGGCACTCCATCACCACGCCGATGCCCTCAGCCTCGGCCTCCTCCAGCACCGCACTCGCCACCTGCTCGGTCAGCCGCTCCTGAATCTGCAGCCGCCGCGCGAAACAGTCCACGATGCGCGCGATCTTGCTGACGCCCAGAACCTTGTCTTTCGCGATGTACCCCACGTGGCACCGCCCGTAGAACGGCAGCAGATGGTGTTCACACAGACTGTAGACCTCGATATCCCGCACGATGATCATGTGGTTCATGTGCGCCTGGAAAACCGCTCCGTTCAGCACTTGCTTCGGCGTCTGACGGTATCCGCTCGTGAGGAAAGCCAGCGCTTCCGCCATCCGCTGCGGCGTCACTTTCAGCCCCTCACGATCCGGATCCTCGCCCAGTTCGACCAGCAGCTCGCGAACCAGTTCGGCAATCCGTGTCTTGTTGACCTGCTTTTTCTTCATGGTTTCACGCTACCCTTGACGAGCCTAAAAAAACACAAGCCACAGCCTCATTCAGCGAACACATACACCAGCGGCAGCCGCTCGGCGACCCCGCGCACGCCAGGCATAAAGACCGCCACCGGCATCGCGGCAGGCGCAAACACGAACAGGAGCGACACCTTACTGTCCGCACCGCCGCATTTTTCCACCAGCTTCGGAAGCTCTTCCCACGTCTCGAAGACATGCTCACGCGGAGTCAACTTGGGGTCAAGCCCCTCAACGCTCCAGTCCTCCTCGATGAACACCACCTTCTTTATCACCGCGCCGGACTCTCCCGCAGTGACATGCAGTTCGAAAGGCTGCGGATTACGGCCCTTGCGCTCGCGCCACTGCTCCTGCGGCAGAAACGCACGCGGGAAAAGCCCCCGCTCTGTTTTGCCGTCAAGCTTGACACCCTTGCCGTCCAACATCCCGAAGACTCGCGCCACGTCAACCGCACGACGCAGCGGCACCGTGTCCTCCACGTCCAGCGTGACGAACACTTCGCGGCCCTCATCCGAACGGGCCCGCAGCCACGCCAGCGCGTCGGCCAGCCTCGCCTTCTGCAAAACCGCACCGTCAGATCCCGCACACGTCAGCATCACCTCTGAACCCTCCATCGAGGCCACCGCCGTCAGCGGGAGCACGCGCGGCTTGCCGTCGGCCGGCTGCAACGGACTCACCACGATCTCCAGCAAATCCCCGAAAGGCAGCGCCTCGGCGAGCGTCAGCCGCCCGTACACCGCGCTCTGCCCCACCTGAAAAGGCACGTCGAAAAGCGTACCGGGCTCGTTGTACAGCGAGATCACAGAAGAAGGCAGTTGAGTGTCGGTCAGGTATGCCGCCGAGCCGCCTTCGCCAGTCCAGCGCCCGCCCGTGAAGACCAGGCCTCCCTCGCCGATCAGAGGAGCGCCCGCCTCCGCGTCGCGAACCAGCGTCCGCAGCGGTTTCTCAACAGCGGCTGGGGCTGACAGACGCCGCACGGTCACCGACACGCGCTCGCCAAACGGCCAGAAGCGGAAGGGCCTGCTGCCGACACAGCCGCCGCGCGGCAGACCGATGTTCTCAACCGCTCGCGCAATGTCGCCCGGACGCGCGACCGTCACCGCCGCAGACTCGTACGCGCGGTCGCTCTGCGGACCGACCAACAGGAACTCGACGGTGACACCCGCAGGATGGCCGACCGCCTCCGCCAGCAGCCGCACCTCGCGCTTCTGCCCGTCAGCCGCCACGCCCGGCCAAACGCTGACGGTTGCCGAAGCCCGCTTCTGCTGGGCCTCCTGCCAGACGCGGACCGCGTTCGTATTGACCCGCAGCCACTCGGATGGCCCTGTGAAGCCCGCAGCTCCCGCCGTGCCCGCAAGCAGCGACAGCCCGAGCAGCGCCGCGCACCGTTTCCAGCTTCCCGTTTCCATCGCAACCGCCTATCGACTGTTGACCTCTGAACTCCGACCTCTGACCTCCGACTACCGCCCCACCCCGACGCTCGCCACCGCAGCCTTAAAGCCGGCAGCCGACCTCGCGATCACCGCCTCGTCCACGCTGAAGCTCAGCCGGAAATAGCCGGGAAATCCGAAGCCCGAGCCCGGCACCGCCAAAACGTTCTGCGCGAGCAACGCGCGCACGAAAGCCTGGTCGTCGCCTCCCGGCGCCTCCGGAAAAAAGTAGAACGCGCCCTTCGGCATCGCGAAACGGATGCCCGCGTCGGACAGAACCTTGGCCATGGCCTTGCGCCGCCGGTCGTACACCGCCAGATCGACGCCCTCGTTCAAGAGCGCCATCGCCAATCGCTGGCCCAGCACCGGCGCGTTCACGAAGCCGAGCGTGCGGTTGGTCATGGTCACCGCATTCATCAGCAGGGCGACCTCCGGCATCGCCGGATTCGCCACCAGGTAGCCGATACGCTCGCCCGCAAGCGACAGGCTCTTGGAGAAAGATCCCAACACCAGCGTGAAGGGCGAGACCGGCAGCACCGGCGGCACCTGTGCGCCGTCATACGCCAGAAACCGGTAGGGCTCGTCGCTCACGAGAAACAGCGCGCGCTCACGCGTCGCGTTTAAGCGATCCACCAACCGGCCCAGGCGGTCCAGCGTGGACTGGCTGTAGATGCAGCCGGTTGGGTTGTTCGGCGAATTGATGATAATCACGCGCGTTTTGTCGGTGACCGCCGCCTCCATCGCCGCGAGGTCAGGCTGGAAATCGGGCGGGATGGCCGGCACCGGCTTGAGCACGCCGCCGAAGTGGCCGCAATATGCGCCGTACTCGACAAAGTAGGGAGCCGGACACAACACCTCGTCGCCGGGTTCCAGGACCGCGCGGAAAAAGGAGGTCAGCGCCCCTGCCGCGCCGCACGTGACCACCACGTGTCCCGCCTGCACCGGCACCTGCTGCTGCTCCGACAAGAATGCAGCCAGCGCCTCGCGAAAGGCAGGCAGCCCCGCGTTAGGGCAGTATCCCAAGCCGAGCGGCTGCACGGCGCTCTCAGCCAGCTCAGCCAACACCTCCCGCGCCCGCGCCGGCGGCGGGATGTCCGGATTGCCCAGACTGAAATCGTACACGTTCTCGGCACCGAACTGCGCCTTCAGCTCCATGCCCTTTTCAAACATCTTGCGGATCCACGACGCGTTCGCCATCTGGCTCTGAATCCCGCTTGCAATCACCTTCATGTTGTTTCCTCTTTCCTGCCCGCCGCACGCTTCGCGAGCACACAGGCCGTCACAGCGCCCTCCTGCTTCAGGATTCTCGACCCGCGCGTGATCTTGCACAGGCTGATCTGCAACTCCTCGGCGATCTTGCGCTGAGGCATCCCGTCAGCCAGCATCTCGAGAAGTTTCCACCGCAGCGTGATATCGCGAACCTCTCCAGGCGTCAACAGCTCATTCAAGAAACGCCGCATGTCCTCAGGCGACCGGATCGATGACAGCACGTCAGCAATCGCCGCAAACGCTTGCGTATCCACTTTGTGACTCACACGCACGAGATGACTCCTCTGCTGACGCCTACGCCCGTTCAGCGCGACTGGAACTGATTCCTGCGCGATGCATTGACCGCCTCGGACTCCTGGATCTTCCTCTGCCGCTCCTCGAGCAAGGGGAACGTCAGCTTATTCTTGTAGAGCGCAGAACAGACCTGAACATCGATGAAATACACGCCCCCTTGATTGAGCCGCTGCATCAGCTCCTGCGGCGACTGCGCCTGGCGCAACGCCTGCGGCAACACGCCCATGAGTGTACGCGCCGTGCCATAATTCCCGTTCAGGCGGCTGTGCCGCTGACTGAAGAAATACATGTCGCCACGCACGAGCGCCTGCTCCAGCACTTTGCGCTGGTTGTCAAGACTCGCGCGCAAATCGTCCTTCTGCGTTTTCACGTCATCCGGCGCTCGCTGCACCGACGCTTGCGTCGCAGGCGCAGGCGCAGGCGCCGGAGCCGCAACGGCAGGATCTTCTCCCTGGGCGGTTGCCGGCGCAGGGGCTGCGGCCACCGGCGGGGCATCATCGGCGAACAGATCGTCGATGCTTTTCACCGCTTTCACGGCCGCGGGCGCTGCCGGTTCGGCGACAACAACCGGCTCGGCCGGTTCGGCCGGTTTGGCCGCGGCAGGTGCAACAGCCTCAAAGTCGCCGTCCGCATCAATGCTCTTCCTCGGCGCATCTGCCGACGCCACAAGAGCCGACCATGCAACCGGCTGCTCGATCTGCACGCGGTTAATGAAGAGTCCGTTTCCCTTGCGCGTCACCGTATAGGGCGGCGCCAGATAACGCCCCTCGACAAAAACAAAACCGTTCATCTGAGGCGTGCCATAGGTGCAGCCGAGTTCCGCGATTGCCTCCTCCGGCACCTCCTGCAGTTCGGCTGCGCAGGCCGCAGCGCCAAGCAGTCCCCCCATCCATAACATGATCAAACGCTTCATACACTCTGATTCCTAATTCCGAATCGAAATCCCCCAAGAAAAAAGCCCCACTTTGCCGTATTTGCAAGATCCCTGAAACCTCACACGTGAGGTGGGCGCTCTAGTCGATATCATCAGGTTCCTGCCGTTACGGCAGGTTTCCGTCAGAAACCGCATTCAAACTCCCAATGCAAATTGAAGGTCAGGAAATGACTGCTTATTCGCGAACAAAGCAGGGCCCACTTCGGTATTTTCCGGGCAAGCCTCTCAACGCCCGGCGCTTTCAAAGAACACAAAAATCAACCTTCGCGCACCTCAACTTTCAGCTCGCTCTTCAGCGCCTGAATGATCTTCGCAAAGGCCTCGTTCACCTCTTGGTCGGTCAGCGTCCGGTCCGGCGAACGGAATTCAAGGGAATAGCCCAAACTGCGCAACCCCTTGCCTATTTCTTTTGAAACAAAGATATCAAAAAGCGCCACTCCGGTCAATTCCGCAGGCGCGGCGCGGCGCACGGTCTCCACGACGTTGCTGTGCGTAACGGAGGTCTCAGCGACAAAAGCGATGTCGCGCCGCACCGCCGGATACTGGGGCACCGGCTTGACGGCGCCGACTCGCGCGGCGCCCGCCAGCAGCGGCGCCAACCGCAACTCGGCCAAAGGCATCGGCGCGGTCATCCGCCACTGATGCCGCAACGTGGCCGATACCAGCCCTAGACATCCCAGGGACTCCCCGTTGAGGCTGATTCCGACCGCCCAGCCCGGCTCCATCGCCGGATGCTCGCAGCTCTCGAACGCCAGCGCACCCGCGTGCAGCGAGGCCGCCAGCGTCTCCACCGCGCCCTTGAGCCACAGCAGCGACTCCTCGTTCGTCACAGCCCGCCGCCGGTCAATCGCCGTCCTCCCGAACGGGCCCATCAGCCCCAGCGACACGCGCTCCTCTTCTCCAGGCTTGCCGTCAGCTCCCACAAAAAACACGCGCCCCATCTCGAACAGGCCCGCGCTCTCCACCTGCCGCGACGCGTTACGTCCCAGCGAGCCCGCCAGCTGCGGAAGCAGCGAGTCGCGCAGCACGCCGTAGTCCGCGCTCACCGGGTTCGGCAGCACCGCCCGCCGCGCCTCCCCGCGCCGGTCGAAGGCGTTCAGCTCCTGCGCCGACAGGAAGCTGTAGTGCATCGCCTCTGAGAACCCCATCCCGAGCAGGAGCTGCCTGCAGTTCGCGCGAGCATAGAACGGCCCGTCGTCCAGCGTCGACACAGCCGTCAGCTCCGGCATCGCATCCGGAATCGCGTCCAGCCCGTGCATGCGCGCGATTTCTTCAATCAGATCCGCCTCCAGCGTCAAATCCAGACGGAAGGACGGGATGCGGAACGCTGCGGTCTCGTCATCGCGCCTCACCACCGCCAGCCTCAGCGAGGTCAGGATGCCGACCATCTCGTCATCGGACAGCGCCACGCCGATCACCTCGCGGGCCCGGCCGAAGCGCAAGGTGACTTCGGCGTGCTTGAAGCCGCGCGCATCCGCGTCGAGCACGCCCTTCGCTACCACCGCCTCTCCATACTGCACCAGCAGCGCCACCGCGCGACGGCTCGCCCAGTCGGCCAAATCAGGGTCAACCCCGCGCTCATACCGCCGCGACGATTCCGTAGAAAGCCCGAGCTTGGTAGCCGTGAATTTGGTGGACGCCGGCTCGAACAAAGCGCTCTCGAGCAACACATGTTCCGTGCCCGCCGCGATCTCGCTGCCCGCACCGCCCATGATCCCCGCCACCGCGGTCGGCACCTGCGCATCGGCGATCACCAGCATGCTCTCGTCCAGCGTGCGCTCGACGCCGTCCAGCGTCTTGATCTTCTCGCCAGCCCGCGCGCACCGCACCACGATCGTGCGCTCCGCCAGCGTGCGGTAGTCGAAGGCGTGCAGCGGCTGCCCGTACTCCAGCATCACGTAGTTGGTCACGTCCACCGTCAGGCTGATCGCCCGCACGCCGCACAGCTCCAGCCGCCGCCGCATCCACGCCGGCGAAGGCCCGTCCTTCACGCCCGTCATCACGCGCGCGGTGTAGCGCGGGCACTTGACAGGCGCCTCGACAAGCACCTTTGCATACCGCTCCACAGGCTCGCCGCACTCAGAGAAATCCACCGACGGCAGCCGCAGCGGGCGCTTCAGGATCGCCGCGAACTCGCGCGCGATGCCGATGATCGACAGGCAGTCGGGACGGTTCCACGTGATCTCCAGATCGAGCACCGTCTCCGGCGGCGGAAGCACGTCGCGCATCGGCGTGCCAGCCTTGAGCGACGGATCGAGAATCATCAGCCCGGCATGCTCTTCGGAAAGCTTCAGTTCGCGCTGCGAGCAGAGCATGCCAAACGACGCCACGCCGCGCAGCTTGGCCTGCTTGATTGTGAAACCGCCACCGGGCACCACCGCGCCGATCTTGGCCAGCGGCACCTTGAGACCCGCCGCACAGTTAGGCGCCCCGCATACGATCTGCAACTCCTGCGTGCCGTCCGTCACCTTGCACACGTGCAGGTGGTCGGAGTTCGGATGCGCTTCGCAGGTCAGCACCTCGCCCACCACGAAGAGATCATCGAGCGTCACGCCGACCTCGTCGATTCCCTCCACCTCCACGCCGGAAAAGGTCAGCTTGTCGGACAACTCTCTGACCGATAAGTCCGCCACATCCACATACTCATTCAGCCAACTGACAGGTACTTTCATTCTCAAACCCTTCTTCACTCAAAAAACGTCGTGTCAGTGTAGCACACCCGTGTGCGGATATCAGCCAAAAGAAGGGGTTGTTTTTCAACCGTTTGAACTTAAGCAGACGGTCATGCGAAGAGGAGGACGGCGAAAGGATTTCGACCGCCAGATCCGGCGCACCCCTCACGCAAGCGCCCGTGATCTTCGTAGGATCGCACACCACCAGCAGATCCGGCTGCACCACGGTGTCCTCGCTAAGCACCACGTCCAGCGGCGCGACAAACAGCCGACACGGCTTGCCCTTAAAAATGGGGCCCATCGCCAGCGTCAGACGGACAGACAACTCCTGATGCCGTACCGTCGGACTTGACATCGCATACGACACGCCATTGATGATCTCCTTGCGCGGCTCATCCGGCCACGTCAGGTAATCGTCGTAGGTGTAACGACGTTCATCTTTGCTCAGTGCCATGCCGGCCATCGCGACCACCTTTTCACGGCCATTGCCCGGACACTACGCCAACTGACTCAGGAAGCGCGTGTCGTTCTCGTACAGCCAGCGGATGTCGGGAATGCCGTACTTGATCATGGCGATGCGCTCCACGCCGAAGCCGAAGGCGTAGCCGAAGACCCGCTCAGGATCGTAGCCCACGAACTCGAAGACGCGCGGATCCACCATGCCCGCGCCCGCGATCTCGATCCAGCCGCTGTTCTTGCAGACGCGGCAGCCCTTGCCCGCGCACACGTGGCAGGAGAAGTCAACCTCCACGCTCGGCTCGGTGAACGGGAAGAAGTGGGGGCGGAAGCGCACGCCCGCCTTGGAGCCCATCATCTCGCTGGCGTAGTAGGCCAGCGTCGACTTGAGGTCTGCCAGCGACACCGGCTGGGTATCCACGTACAGCCCCTCGATCTGGTGGAAGTTCGCGCTGTGCGTAGCGTCGGTCGTGTCGCGGCGGTAGGTGCGCCCCGGCGTGATGATGCGCACCGGCGGCTTGTACTGCGTCATCATGCGGATCTGTACCGGCGAGGTCTGCGTGCGCAGCAGCAGGTCATCGGTCAGCCAGAAGGTGTCGGACGCGTCCATCGAGGGATGGTGCGCGGGCGTGTTGAGCGCAGTGAAATTATTGAAGCGGTTCTCGATGTCGGGGCCGTCCGCCACGGTAAAACCGAGCCGCGCGAAGATCGCCGCCGTCTCTTCGATCACGCGCGAGACCGGGTGCTTCGCGCCCGGCGCGAACCAGCGTCCCGGCAGCGTGCAGTCGAACGCGCGCTCCTCTTTCTTCACCGTGCCGACCGCCGCCAGCCGCTCGGCGAGAGCCGCCTCCAGCGCCGCGCGCCAGGCATTCATGCGCTTGCCGAACTCGGGGCGCTCCTCGGCTGGAACGTCCTTCATCTGCTTCACGATCGCGGGCAGCAGCCCGTTACGTCCCAGATACCTGATCCGCACCGGCTCCACTGCGGCCACGTCCACTGCGGCGGCCACCTCGTTCAACGACTGCGCCTGCTGCGCATCCAATTCTGCAAGTGTCATAAACCCTTCGCTTTCCGTAAAATAGTTGGCAATCAGTTTATCCTAAATCCGGCAGGTGATGAAACAAAAAAACCGCCCCCGCAGCGGGGACGGTCTTTTTCAGGTTATTCGCGACTTCTCGCCATTAGACGAGCGCGGCGCGGGCCTTCTCGATCAGCACCTTGAGACCTTCCGCGTCGGCGATCGCGACCTCGGAGAGCATCTTGCGGTTGATCGCGATACCGGCCTTAGTCAGCCCTTCCATGAAGCGGCTGTAGGTCATCCCCTCGTTGCGGACGGCCGCGTTGATGCGGGCGATCCACAGGCGGCGGAACTCGCGCTTGCGGTGCTTGCGGTGGATGGTCGCCAACCGCTGCGCGCGGTCAACGGCCTCGGTGGCCTGACGGAACAGTTTGCTGCGCGACCCGCGAAAACCCTTCGCGAGTTCCAGACGCCGACGCCGACGCTCTCTGGAGGCAGGTGCATTCGTGACTCTTGACATGACACAATCTCCTTGTTAGTTGCCCTGCAGCATACGCGCTGCGGTCTTGACAAACGTAACGTCGCCAGTAGTGGTCCCACGGAGATTGCGCTTGCGTCCGCGCGGCTTATAGCCGTTCAGGTGGGACTTGCCCGCCTGCGAACGCATCACTTTGCCCGTGGCCGACATTTTGATCCGCTTGGTCGCGGACTTCTTGGTCTTCATGGTAGGCATGATTTACCTCTTCCTTGTTTGAAGCCTGAACCCGCCGGGCAGCCAGCCGTGAAAGCCCGGTCAGGATCGCTCTCTCCACCCCCAAGGGTGAAAAAGGAGTTGTGTTTTTATCAAAATTTCCCGCCCGCGTCTAGCCCAAACCGATTTTTTGTGACAGCGTCTAGCCGGATATGGTAAAGTGCACGTCATCATTTAAGGAGAAACCATGCGTAAGATCGCCCTGTTTGCCTTGTTAGCCACCCTCACCGTCTGGACCGGTTGCACCACGTCTCGCCTGATCGAAAACACCCGCGTTCCCGAAATCATAATCGACAGCACCGGTATCGTGACCTTCGAGGGCCGACAGGTCCAGACGGGCAAACTCGCCGCCGCGCTCAAGTCTGCCGGCATCACCAAAACGCAAGAGATCAACATCCGTATCCCCGACATGAACGACCGCGCGCTGATGAAATCGCTCACCGCAGAACTCGTAAGGGGCGGTTACACGCGCACCATTTTCGTCACGCCGCGCAAAGCCACCGCCACCATCGCCAAACCCCAGTGACACGCCCTCTACAAAAAAAGATCGGACTCGCCCTCGGCAGCGGCGGCGCGCGCGGCTGGGCCCATCTCGGCGTGCTTCAACGGCTGGACGAACTCGGCGTCAAGCCCTGCTGCGTGGCAGGCACCAGCATCGGTTCCATCGCAGGCGCGCTCTACGCCACCGACACCCTCGCGACCATGGAGGCCCTCGCCGCACAGCTCGACTGGAAGCGCGTCGCCCAGCTTTTTCTTGAGGTGACGTTTCCTCGCTCCGGTCTCCTCACCGGCAAGCACTTCATGCGCATGCTCAAAAGCATCATCCCCGCCCAAACCATCGCCGACCTCAGCCTCCCCTACGCCGCCGTCGCCACCGATCTGGAAACCGAGAAAGAGGTCGTCCTTCGTTCAGGCAACCTCTTTGACGCCATCCGCGCCAGCATCGGCATTCCCGGCATCTTTACGCCGACCCGCCTCAATGGCAAAACCCTCGTTGACGGCGGACTCGTCAATCCTCTGCCCGTTTCGGTCTGCCGCGCCATGGGCGCCGACCTCGTGATCGCCGTGGACATCAACCTGCGCGCCGCGCCGCGCAAACGAAAAGCCGCCAAGCCGCCGCAGCCGGCAGCGGAGCCGAACCCGCGTATCACCCAACTCATCGCTTCGCTCGGAAAGCTCATGCCGCACCTGCAAACACCGATGGCGAAAACCGCCAACCGCTGGCTCTCCCCAAATAAAAACGCCGCCGACTCCCTCTCGATCTTCGACGTCCTCACGCGCTCCTTCCGCCTTGCCGAAAACCAGCTCACCCGCCGCGAACTGGAGCTAAATCCGCCCGACCTCCTGATCCAGCCCGAGGTCGGAGACATCATGACCCTCGAGTTCCACCGCGGCCCCGAGGCCATCGCCGCCGGCATCCGCGCCGTCAACGACGCTCTCCCCCAACTCCATCAACTCCTAACTCCTAACTCCTAACTCCTAACTCCTCCTTTCTCCCCATGTCCCTCGAACGCCTCACTCACCTCCGCGCCGAGATCCGCCGCCACGACCGCCTCTACTATGTCGAGGCCCGGCCCGAGATCGGCGACGCCGACTATGACGCGCTCTACCGCGAACTCGAAGCCCTCGAGCGCGCCCACCCCGAGTGGCTCACCGCCGACTCCCCCACGCAGCGCGTCGGCGGCGCCCCCCTCGCCGCCTTCCGTCAGGTGCGCCACAACCCGCCCATGATGAGCCTCGATAAGACCCACTCGCGCGGCGACCTCGCGGACTTCGACACCTTCCTGCGCCGCCAGCTCCCCGACGCGGTCTGGGACTACGTGGTCGAGCCCAAGATCGACGGCGTGGCCTTCTCCCTGCTCTACGAGAAGGGCCTGCTCACCCGCGCCGCCACGCGCGGCAACGGCGAGGTCGGCGACGACATCACCGCCAACGTCAA
>CAYMLQ010000057.1:0-22103 GCA_964390795.1 uncultured Lentisphaeraceae bacterium | reverse complement strand
GAACCAAACGACCGTTAAAGGCGGCAAGAAGACGGGCATCTTGACCATTAAGGATCCGGGGCTTTCAAAAATGCTGGTGAAGGTTCCGGTGTCAGCGACCGCGTCCGGCTCGAACGATTTGTCCCGCGCAGATTGGCCAGCGGGGCTGTGGGTGGGCGAGATGGTCTATGACCGGGTCGGTTTCTTCGAAAGTGACTCGCCCGTGTCGCAAGACTTGCCCTCCGGCGGGCAGATGCGAATCCGAGCCATCCTGCATGTGGACGCTGCGGGTGCGGTGAGGCTGCTGCAGCGGGTGACGCTGGCCACGTCGCTCACGACCAATCAGGTGGACGGCCTGGATGTGTCCAGCGTGGAGACCAAGCTGTACGCAGGGACCCAGGCGCTGCCTGCTGGCGCGACGCTGACGCGGATTTCGGCTGCGGCGTTGGATCTTGATACGCCGGTCGTTATGAACGCGACCGGCACCTTCGGGACGGGGACGCTCGCTTTCTCGTATACGATCAAGCCGGAAGGGCGCTCGAATCCGTTCTACCACCCCTTCCATCCGGATCATGACGGCAAGGATTTCTATTTTGTCGGGGCGGCGCCTTCCGGAGATGACGTTTCCAACTATGCGGGCACGGTGAAGCCCGAAACCTTTTCCATCGGGAACACGATCGAGCTTACGTGGGATGTCGCCGCGGGGATGACTGCTGCGGCCTGGAACCCGACGGAGACCTCAACGGGAACGTGCAGATGGTTGGTCAAGAATGTGCGCCGGCAGGGTGACGTCAGCGTCACAGGTACGTTTCAGTTGAAACGCATCACTCCCGTCGGGGTGATTCTTCTGCCTCCAACGTAAAGCGCCGAGAGTCCGGCTTTGGGCGGGGTGTAACGCGCTGGTACTCAGCAGGGGAGTATTCGTAAAAAAGGCCTCACGAGGGTAAAACATGAAAAAGCAGGTGTTGACGGCAGGTATAGCCATGTGTCTTCTCGCGGGAGCGCAACAGGCGGTTGCGCTCGTTCCGCTTTCGATCAACTACTCAGGCGAGCTGGTCGAGACAACAGCGGGAAGCGAGACAACGATGGCGGACAAGAACGCACTCATGTACGTGCGCTTGTACTCGTCGCCATCCAGTACGGAGGTCTTGTGGGCGAGGTCGTATAGCGTGACGCTGAACCAAGGGAAGTTCAGCATAGAGATTTCCGAAAACGGCGGGTCGGAAATCAACGGAAGCGGAGCCCGCACGTCGTCCCTGCAGGCGGCTCTTCGCCTGCAGGCGACCGACCCGTCCAGCGAAGCGCTCTATATCGGCGTGAGGCCCCTAAACGATGTGCCCGGAATGGAGATCAGACCGCGCCAACGGGTGGTCAGCGTGCCGTTCGCGATGCTGGCCAACGACGTGACGCGCGCGCGCCGCAATTTCACGGTGACGAACGGGTTGGTCACCGTCAAAAATCTGACGGTTCAGCAGAATGCGGTTTTCAGCAATAAGGTCACGATGACTTCGGCCCAAGGGCCACAAGATGTCTGGTTCGCCTCGGCCCCCCGGTTTGTCAAAGGATTGACAGCGTCACAGGCGGACAAGGTTATCAATTTCAATGGAGACGTGACGGTCACGGGCACAAACACCTTCAGTTTGTTGTATGCCACTACAGTGAGAAGCGCTGCGGCCTCAACGCTGAACGAGTTGGGCACGTGGGGGCCGAGCCTTTTTTCTGGAGGCCTTACGCTATTAGGCCAGTTGTGGCTTTATGATACGACGGTAGGCACTGTTACGCCTTCCGCAGGCATCAGTATGATGCAGCCGGGGGGACTCGTAACGGTCACTAACTTGACCGCTGGAAACGTGGGCTCCGCCTTTCCTCAGGTTTCGATTGTTGACAGCGCCGATAACGTCGTTGAGCTGGCATCTGGAGAGACTTTTTGGCTAGCACCGCAAGATTGCTTTGTTTTAATGAGTGTCAATTTCACGACAAATGGTGTCAGCGGGCAGAAGGTCGCTGCAGCCTTCTATGCCTCGCCGACTTCAGCGGGGGGGGGGGCGCTTCTGGCGCAGGTCGGCATGGGGACAGCAGCAGGAACCCAGCCTTATTCGGCCTATCGCGGAGCGACTACGGCCAGCTTCTTCCTTAAGCGTGGAGAATATCTGACGTGGCAGTTGGGAGCGGGGACGACGATCGGCAACCCCAAGTTCTCCTATCGCAGGCTGACCTACAATAATGATTAATCTGAGGAGGATTGGAAAGATGAAGGCAAAGGATTTTTCACCTATTACCGGTCAGCGGTGGTTAGTGTCGTTGGCGTTCGCGGCTGTGCTGTTTACGGATGCGCTGCTTGCGGCTTCGCCGCCGCCACAATTCACCTATCAGGGCCGGCTGATGGAGATCGTGAACGGGGTCAATACGCCGGTCACAAGCGGGACGAACACCGTTTTTCCTGTCGTTATGTGGGTCCGTCTGTATGAGAGCGCAGGCGCAGCGAAGTCGGGGGCGCTCTATGGGCGCAAAATCAGCACCCTCGTCAATGATGGCCAGTTCGCGCTCGACATTGGCGACGACTCTGGCGAAGCGCTGCCCGCAGTCTCCTCGAACCTGTTGGCGCTAATCTCCGGGTGTAGCGGTTCGACGCTGTTTGTGGGGATCACGCCTTACAATGACGACAACAATGAAATCCAACCGCGCCAGCCGTTGATCTCCGCGCCGTATGCCTTGCTTGCCAACGATGTCAGACAAGCGTCGGGTGATTTCTATGCCACGAATGGCACGTCCTTGTTTCAAGCGCTGGAGGTAACGGGGTCAGCGCGGTTTTTGGGTGCCGTGACCAATCAGAGCGCGGTCAGTATCAACGGTAACGTGGTCTTTGAAAATGGCGTGACGAACCTGGGACCGTTGGAGGTGAGGCAGATCAGCGTGGTGAATTTGAACTGCACCGGGCCGACCACGGTCACGTATCCAATCAATGCTGGTGGAAACGTGGTGTTCGATGCCGGCGCGGTGATCAGGGACTTTCGTCCTTTTGCGGAGGTTTTTGCGAGTTCATTGTCTGTTGCGGGTGCCATGGGTGTCAGTGGTGCGTTAAGCGTGACAACGCCGCTTCAGACGTCAACTCCTAAGTTGGACTTTAACGGGGCGGCGGCGCTCGTGGTAAAAGGCAAGGCCGTTTTCGGCTCCTATTTTACAAATTCTGCCGTGTCTTTCCGCTCGGACGTCGCCATGTCTGCCTCACAAAGTTCGGTGACTGCGGACGCGGACGGCCTTTACGTGTTCAGCGTAATGGTGATCAAAGATGGTAACGCAACGGGATCGATGACTTTTAACATGGGAAGCCCTAGCGTAGTCAGTACGACTTTGACGTCGAATCAATATTACGGGAATCAAGGTTATACGCTCACTTTATTGTTGAGGAAAGGCGAGTCTGTAATTTTCGGGAACGGGACCAATCCCAACACTACCGAAAAAACGCGCGTCTGTTATCGGTCGTTCCAAAGGCTTTTTTGACGCAATCATCTGAGCGTGATAGAAAAGGAATAGGGGTATGAAAGTCGAAATTCGGTCAAGCATAACGCTCTTCATGTGGGCGCTTCTGCTATCGCCAGCAGGGCTTCAGGCGGCTGTTCCTCCCACCATGACCATCCAAGGTCAACTGGGCGGGATCAACGAGGGTGCGTTTACGACGAATACGGCTGCTTCGCAGGTGATGACCTTCCGCGTCTATTCGGCCACCAATGCTCCTGCGGCTCTGTTTGGGAGGACGAATGTTACTGTGATGCTCGAACAGGGTCGCTTCGTCGCCGAACTCGGTGACGGCGCGGCACTCTCGACGAAGGCGCTGAGTGGCGCAACGTATGCGAGTTTCATCGACATGTTAGCGGATGCCACGAACAAGACCTTCTATTTGGGACTCCACCCGGCGGGGCTCGCCACCAATCTTTTCCCGTTGATGCGGATCCAGAGCGTTCCTTTCGCGCTCGTCGCGGGGGATGTCAAACAGGCGACGAAGACGTTCGAGGTGCGGAACGGTACGGCTACGCTGAGGACGATGCTCGTGCAAGGCGAGACGACCCTGAAAGGCGATGTGAGATTTGAAGGTGCTTCACCTTCCATATTCAGTGAGCCGGTCACAATCGGCGGCAACGTCACGGTGAAGGGCGGTAAGTCGTCTCTGGCAAACCTGAATGTTGCCGACAGAATTTCAGTTACAAGCGCGACCTTTAATGGGCTAAGAGGGTTGTCCGCCTTAGTGCAATATAATAACTACGGATCTTTTGAAGTCGCAGCCGGGATGACCACCGTGAGTAATATTGTGTCGATGTCCGCAGGTATGACGGTCACCGGAAGCTTGGCGGTTGCGGGGACGCTGTACGTAAACTCCTTCCAGGCGACAGATGTGAAGATTACGGATGCGTTCACGCTGCCATCAAATTCGAAGCTGAAGAACGTTTTCGGCTCACGGGCGTGCGTGTCGAACGTGGTTACGACGGTTCCCGCCAACGACACGGGTTGGTCAAACAGCTTCTATGAGGTCACGTCGGCGGGCGACACCGGTACGTCCGTGGGTTATTGGAAAGCGCCCCAAGATTGTTTCGTCACGGTGAGCTACGTGGTTGGCTGCGATGCTGACAGCGAACGGGGAATAAAATACATCGCGATGACGGGGACGACTCCCTATATAACCGCCAGTCAGCTCGCGCCTTATTGCATCGCCATGCCCTATGCACGTTCCGATGGCAACGGAACGTTTGGCGCGCATAAGGGCTGTGTCTGCAGCTTCATGCGAAAAGGGACGTATTTGTGTTGGTACTCGCCAGACACCAATAGAAGAACCGTTTTCGGGGCTGGATTCATGCGCGAAATCTCTGTTCTCTATTTTTCGAAATAAGAGATGGACGACCATGCTGTTGAGACGGCGAAAAGGAACATGGCAATGAAACGAATAGACGTTTTTCATAAGCGGGTTGCGACGTGGCGTAAGCTCCTCGGTATTGCTGCGGGGGTTGCGGTCACGGCTATTTCCGGGTCTCCCGTGTTGGCGGCGCAAGACACGAAGCTGTATGTGCTCGATGTGCCTGGGCTGCAACAGGTGCCTACGAACTTGCCCAGCGTAAGCGGCACCGTGATTTACCAGTGGGCCACCAACAACTTGACGTCGCTGGCTCTGAGCGCGGGCGGCGTGCAGGGAAAAGTTTCCGCCGAGGGACTGGGATACGGCAACGCGACGGATGGGTCGGGGTATCCGACCAATCAGGCCGGGGGCAGTTTGCGCCGCTTCCGATTCCAAAATTGTCAATATGGCTACGTGGCGGCGCGGAGCCAGCCGGATTACTATCTGGGTGAAAAAGTCACACCGCCGCCGGGTGAGATCGATTGGCTCAAGACGTGTGCGACCAACACCATTCTGTTTGACTCGCGTGTTTTTATCTCCACGGCGCAAGATGCGGGGGGTATGTATTTTGCTGCCGGTGGTACGTACGTGGTTCAGTGGGTCATGTTGGATGGCACGGTTAAGTCGGAAGCCTATTTGGTCTCATCGGTGTCGAAAAAACGTCCCTATCGTCTCTTCTGGACAGACTTTCCTTACAGCGCCTCCCCCGTGAGCTTGAAAGGCAAGTTTGTGAAGTTTTATGGCGGCACAAGCGGGTTGATTCCAATATTTGTTGAGAACTTACAGTTGCAAACGAATATTACGAGTGAGGCCTCGCAGCTTTACTATGACACCGCATTGAGCTTTCTCTATGCGAAGGGCACGCCGCGCGGACAGCTGCTGATGGCCTATTATGATTCCGGCCTCTTTGAGCGCTTGCTGGATGTGGTCGTGATCGAAGTCACGGCGCCGACGGTCATGTTGGAAACGGGGGTTGTCGGCGAGGAGTTGAAGCCCACCGGAGAGGGTTTCGATTTAATAGGACTGGAAGCTGTTCCTACGTTGGCAGTCGAGAATGCGGACAAGTATGGTGATTATGTGTATAAGCATCAGGGCAGACAGGCGTATAGTCCGAAGAATGGGTCCGTCTTCTCGATCAGGCCCACCAAGACAGCGGCTGGTTGGCAGCAATGGAAGGCGGAGGTCTATTGGCGGGAAGTCGATTCCCAGAATGTCAGTTGGCCGTTCCAGCGCACGCACTACAGGTGCGACTGGCCCGCGAACCCAACGACCTTTGTTCGCGGTACGTCGCCGGGCGATTTGGGTATCCCGGTCTATATTCCAAATGCCTATACTGCCGAGCGGATGCCCTACCAGGAGCCCGAGGGACATGCTTATGCCATCAGCGCTGAAAACACCTTCAGCTCAATAGGCGCCGGACTGTCCTTGCTCAAGCTGCAGGGGACAGATGAGGACGGTTTGGATAACACGTGGTTCATGGTGGTGAAGTCGGTTCTCAACAGCGACACAACCCTGTTCACTTCGCAACAAGTCATCAATAATGTTGGCGATGAAGTGACGTTTCACCGGGTGTTAGGGAGTGACTTCACAAACGCGTATGATGCAAGCGTATCAGGGTATATCTACAAGCCGACATCGGGTACGCACTACAATCCGGATACCTACTATACGCAGCAGCAGAAAACGATCGCTGAAGAGATAGCGAATGAAAGACCGCCGTCGGCCATCTACTTTGTCAACACGACAACCCAAAAGAACCTCACGGACAATCTAGAGGTTTGGTGGTACAGCAGCGTGATCAAAGACAAAATGCCTAAGGCGGTGACGTTTCCCGGATGGAGGCAGTCGTATGCTGCGAGATGGCCTGTGATTCAAGACAAACCGCAGATTGTGCTGGCCTCGCAACGGGGGAGCGCGGGCGTTTCAAGTCTCACCGAAGGCATCGTCACCAACACGCCGGTCGTGCCTGATCCGGATACGGCGTTCTATGTCTATGTGCAGAACACCAATAGCGCGGTTGGCTACAATCCCAACGAGGAGCATGCGTATGCGGAGGCCGGCAATGGCGGCATCAAGGTTTGGGCGTTACGCACCGATCTGAATGTGCCCGAGGAGACATCCAAGCCCGGCGCTTTGCTCCAGTATGTCAAGGACGGCCGTTATGCGATGCAATTCTATCATGTCCTGGTGACGAACACCCTTTATCCCAAATTGGAAGGCATAGCGGAAGCGGGGAAAGTCCTTCCGGGGCCGCACCCGATCGACACCCTGATTGACCCTTGGTGCGCCAAGAATAACTGGATTGAGCCTGCAAATCTGGAGAGCACGGTTCCGTTCCGCGACCGTAAAGGCGTCCTTTGGGCGCGCCGCAACGGAACGTTCGACATTTATATGCATTACAGAATGCAGGACGGCTTCTACTTCCCAAGCCTGCCGGAGCAGCCCGCCGCAGGCACCGAGATTCCCTGGCTCACGCGTTTGCGCGACGCGACAAGGGATGTGCTGACGGGGACGCCGGAGCCTTGGACGTGGAACGTGCAATGGCCGGAAACGGCTCCCGTGATGAAGATCGGCTATACGCTCACGACAGCCGCGTTTGGCTTGCCTGAAGTCTGGGCGGCGAAAAGTCTGGCGGTGCTCTACCCGTCTCCGACTGCCGGAACGACGAACGGCGTGGCCGTCCTCTATGATCCGACGGTGAAGCGCACAGCGAGCCTTGCGGCGGTCACCGCTACGGACAAGCTCGCGGCTCTGGGCTTCGACCTCACCCCGAAAGGCAACGCGATGCTGCGTAAGGGCAAGGTCTTTTTCAAAGACCTTCCGGCCACGCTGAGCCGCCGTTTCAATTACGACCCGTCGGCACACGAGACGAATTCGCTCTGTTTAATCGGTGAGCTGGATGCGCCTGCGGGTGGCGTTCCGATGCTGCATGTGAATGCCTTGAATCAAGCGGAGTGCTCGGCATTGAAGGCGCTTGTGAAGGTCGATAATGCCAATAAGAGCATGTGGGATGAGGCGGTCGACTCGCTTCCGACGAAGGTTGAACAGTCGCCCACAGCGGCAGGGTTTAATATCCGGAGCAATTCGGTTACGCAGACAAAGGAGCTGAAGGTCAACTATGCCCCTGTAGATCACTATGCGCTCACGACGGTCGGCGGCACGAACTATGTGGTGTTGCTCGAAAATGACGCGCTGCCAGAAGAGGGCACCGGAGTGAAGACTGCGGATGTTATCTCAATGAAGGTTGTCCAGGTGACAAACGAGCTACATGTCGCACCGGCAGTCACGCGACAGGATCCCAACAACCTGTTGGCGCAGACCTTGGATGTGTTGTACACGGAGTCCTTTGCAGGCGATCCAGAGAACTACACGTTCGAGTGGCAGAAAGCCTCGCCCTCCAATCCGTCGATGTATCAGGATTACCGGGCAGCCTCAAACGGGTGGACGCGGTTCACACTGGGACAACAGGGCAGCACGCTGGCGGATTTGGTGAACACCTACTACCGCGTCCGCTATCGCCCGAGGGACAGCAGCGTGTTGGCGTGGAAGGTCTTGCCGGTTGATGCGAACACGGTAATCGCCGGAAGCGATATCTATAAGTGGAGCGCGTGGTCGGAGCCGACACTTGCAGAGGGCTGGTTGCAGCGCGTGCTGAACAGCGTGACGCCTTTTACGCAGCGGATGCGTAGCCTCTATGAGAACAAAGCGGAGACCACGGTTTCCATGATTCAAGCGGCCGGGGCGCCGTATCAAGGCGACGTGGCGCTGAACCAGGACAACCTGACCCAAGTCGGGCTCATCCAGCTCTATCAGACCTTGTTGAACAAGGCCGAGTCTCTGAGCATTGCCATGGGCAAGAACGTGATCGGCATCAACAATGCGGACATCAACAGCCAGTTGCTGATGGCGGTCGAACGGTTGGCCGATTTGTATATGGTGCTGGGCAACGAGGCCTACACCGATGCGATGAATCCGACCATCGGCTTCGGAACCGCCTTTACGACGCCCAGCAGCGACCGCACTGTCCAGTTGGATTATGGTTCGCTGTCGTCGTCGCTCTTCTGCTTTGACAATCAAGTGCCGACGCTGCTCGACGAAGAGCTGGCCTTGCTGTGCGGCCGATCCCTAGCGCAGCTTCCGGCGAATACCGCGCCGCCGGTTTATAACCGGTTGATGTGGAACTACACCCGCGGCATCACCGCCGGCGAGGTCGCCTATTCGGTGAACTACAACATCTTCGGTGAGGTCAATCCCGACCTCTCGCCGGTTCAAGATGACGCCGTGCGCGCGGCGACGCTTTTCCCGCAGGGTCATGGCGATGCATGGGGCCACTATCTGAGCGCCGTGAAGGGCTACTACCGCCTGCTGCGCAACCCGTATTTTTCCTGGGGGCTCCCGACCATGGGCGAAATGATCGTGAACGATCATGTGGTCAACGTGGACTACATGGAGGAGGAGCGCTTCGCACAGGCCGCGGCGGCGATGAGCAAGGCGTCCGTGGACATCCTGGACCGCACGGCTCGGAAGGTCTGGCAAGACTGTGGCCGTATGGGTGGCTACGAGGACGAGGATGCCACACGCGCGTTTGGGTATGGCGAATGGGGCAGCCGCGGCGCGGTGAACGCTTTCGTCAACTGGGCCGTCGCGAACAGCCTCTTGCCTGAAAATGTATCGACCAACCTCCAGCAGGAGTATAAGGATCAGGGTTTGCGCCACATCAACCGCGACACGGTCGCAGAGCTGGTTGCGCTGGCGACGTATCAGGACACGCTCCAGAAGAAAATGGATCAACTGGATGCGGGGCTGAACCCGCTTGGCTTCTCGGACAACGCCATTCCGTTCGACCTGTCCCCCGACGATGTCGTTGAGGGTAAGGTTTCGCACTTCGAGCAGATTCTCGAACGCGCGGAGACGGCGCTGAAGAATGCGCAGGTGACCTTGAACAAAGCGCAGACAGTCGCCTCCCGCACGCGCCAGATGCAGGACGTCCAGAACGACTTCCAGCAGTCGCTCGACCAGCAGGAGTCGGCCTACGACGAGCAACTGATCAAGCTGTTCGGCTATCCCATCTCCGGGGATATCGGGCCGTCAGGCACCTATCCGCAGGGGTACATGGGGCCGGATCTGTTCCATTACATGTGGATGGACTACACGCAGTACGGGCTTTCGGATCAGGATATGGGTTTGAACACCAACTCGGTGATTAGAGACACAAAGAAGATCAAGAATGACGAGTGGGACTTGACGTTGACGTACGAGCGGGCGGCCAACGGCCTCATCCTGAAGCCGGAAAACGTCTCGGGCAAGCGCTACGCAATGGGCGACATCCAGTTGGCCTACATTGATTTCATCAAAGCCATGGTTGCCGTAAGGCAGGCAATCGCCGCTGTGGATTCGGCTAACGTCAATGTGGATGACGTAAAGGCTGACGTCGGTGCGCGGATGGGCGCCGCCAGTTTGAAAAATCTTATACAGTTGGGGATTAGTATTGCGCAGAAGTATTACACATTTCAGGATGCGAGCTTACAAACAACAGCAATTCTAGCCGCGCTGAATTCCGAGAATACGATATATCTGAACGAAAAATCCAAAGCAGCGATTCCGACTGTATTGGGGACGGGCATGGCAATAACCGTTGATCCCAAAGCGCTGTCGCAATTTGCAACACTAGGGCCAGAGCTTCAGACAATTATTTCGCTGCGCTCTTTGCTGGGAACCGCACAAGTCGCGGTCATTGCTGCAAGAAAAGAATGGGAGATCATTCAGCTGATCGCTGATCAGATAGGACAGCAGAGTGATTATGCGTTTGAGATCAAAGACCTGGCGGCGCAGATCTCGGATGCGGTTGGTCAATATCTCGCCTCTTTGGATAACCTCCAGGTGGTCTGGGGCGATTTGCTCGAGGCCCAGGAGCGTTACAACAAGCTGATCGCCGACGGCCAGCGGATACTGGACGAGCGGGAGATGGTGCGCAAACAGGCTGTGGACACGCTGAGCCGCGCCCGTTACAACGACATGTTCTTCCGCCTGACCCAGAACGAGGGTATGGGCCGCTACAGCACGGCGTTCGATCTGGCGCAGAAGTACGTTTGGCTGGCGGCCAAGGCCTACGACTACGAGACCGGCGGGCAGCTCGCGCTGGAGTCGGACGGCTCCGGCAAGCAGTTCCTGAATGAGATCGTCGGTTCGCGCATGATTGGCGAAACGGACAACGGGAGCCCGATGCTGTGGGGCGGGGACGGAGACTCGGGACTCTCCGACATCCTGGCCCGGATGAAGGCCAACTGGCTGGTGCTCAAGCCGCGCCTCGGCATCAACAACCCGCAGCAGGAGGTGACCTGGTTCAGTCTGCGCCAAGAGGCCTTCCGCATCAAACCGGATGCGACAGGCAACGCAGCGTGGCGCACGGAGTTGACGAAGTACTGGGTCGATGACCTGCTGGCACTGCCGACTTACAAGCGGTTCTGTCAGCCGCTGCAATCGCAGGACGGGCTCGCCTTCAAGGAGCCTGCCCTAGTGATACCGTTCAGCACCACGATCGACTTCGCGAAGAACTTCTTCGGCAAGGATCTGGCAGGCGGCGACAACGGCTTCAGCTCGTCGCACTTCGCGACCAAGATCTATGCCGCTGGCATCTACTTTGATGGATACAACAAAGTCCTTCAGTCAGGCGTGTACCCGCAATTGGCCAACCAGCCGTATGTCTATCTGATCCCGGCTGGCTCGGACAACATGCGCGTGCCGGGTATGGACAACACGGTTCTGGCGTATAACGTGGTCAACCAGGTGATCCCTCTGCCGTTCCCCATCGGCAGCGGCCATTTGGATCAGTCGTGGGCGGACCTCTACAACGACTATACGGGCGGGGTGGACGCGCAGACGAAGATCCGCCGTCACCCGCTCTTCCGCGCGTCCACGACGCCGACCGATGTGGCGACCTACCTCTCGAAAGATCTGATCGGGCGTTCGGTCTGGAACACGGAATGGGTGCTGATCGTACCGGCCGGATCGCTGGGGGCTGATCGCGTCAAGGTGCTCAAAACGTTCATCGAAGGCATTGACTCCAATCGCGACGGTCTGCCGGATCAGGATGCTGTTCAGGACATTGAGATCGGGTTCCGCTCCTATTCAAACAACGGAAATTGAGCGTGATGACGATGAACAAGCTAGTCACGGCATTGCCGGTTTCAATGGTTCTTGCTGCGGGGAATCTGTTCGCACAGATCCCCCCCAATGACAACTTCACCCATGCAGCCGCGTTGCCGGCGACCCAGGCTTATCAGATCGATAACGCGACCGCGGAGCCGTTCGAGCCTGCGCACGATCCACGGGTTCAGCCCTCCCACTCCCTGTGGTGGAATTACACGCCTGCGGCGGACACGTTTCTGACGGTGGATACCCTTGGCAGCGAATTCGACACCCTCCTGTCGATTTATACGGGAGCTTCGCTCGCTGAGCTTGTGCCGCTGGCTAGGAGCGACGACGATCCGGCGCTCGGCAACGGCTGGAGCCGCATCCGGCTGAAAGTCACCCAGGGGACGACTTACTACCTTGCCGCTGACAGCGTGTTGCCCGTGGTTTCAGGTCTCCTGACCGTGACGACGGCTCAGCATCTGCTGTCCGCAGGCGCTTACGCCGAAAACGACTGTTTCGCGACACCCAGTGTTCTGTCCAACGCTGTCACGAGCGGTTCGGCGGTGGTTGCCGGAGAGCGCTATCTCTACACAACCGCAGAACTCTCGGAACCCGCGCACGGTGGCCGCCTAGCCAGCCACTCTCTCTGGTGGTTATACACCGCGGCCACGAACGGGGTGTTCTCAATCGATATGGCCGGAAGCACCTGCAATCCGGTCTGCGCGGTCTATCAGGGCGACTCCTTGGGTGCGCTGGTTCCTGTTGCCGGAGTGCGCGGCGTCAACACGATGACGTTCCCCGTTGTTCAGTCTGCGACGTATCGGATGGCCGTGGACGGGGCGACGGACACAGGCACACTGCAATTCAACTGGCGTTTCTCCGAAGGCCCTTCCCCCGCGAATGACGCGTTTGCCGGTGCGGCAGGGCTGTCCGGGGTTTCAGGTTCGATGGGCGGCGTCTCAACGGTTTTCGCGACCTCCGAGCCGGGTGAGCCCGCTCATAACGGCACGAATGCGGTGCGTTCGCTGTGGTGGGTGTACACCCCTGCAGCGGACGGCACCCTTTCACTCAACACCTCAGGGTGCGCGTTTTCAGCCGCGACTGCGGTTTACCTCGGCGCATCCCTTCCGTCGCTGCTGTCCGTTGCCGTGACAGCCTTCAGCAGCAATGCGATCCAATACGCGCTGATGGGCGGGATGCCCTATTACGTGGCGGTGGATGGCAAGACGTCCGATCAATTCGGCGAGGTCAACATCGGCTGGACGTTCCTGACCGCAGCGACTCCCTTCAACGACAACTTCGCCGGCGCGGGCATCCTCGCCACGACATCCGGCGCGGTGTGTGCCGACACGGCCACCGCCACTGCGGAGGCAGGCGAGCCTGCCCATTACGCCGGTGCCCCGAGTCACTCGCTGTGGTGGACGTTCACCGCCGCGCTGAAAGGGACGCTGGTCGTCGACACGGAGGGCTCGGCGTTCGACACGGTCCTCGCCCTCTACGCCGGAGCAAGCCTCACGAACCTCCAGCAGTTAGCCTCCAACGACTCTGCCGGCGACGATGCCATGTACAGCCGCATCGAGTATCTGCTCGACGCCGGGGCCACCTGCCACATCGCCTTGGACGGTTATTCCGTCAGCGACAGCGGCGGCGCCTGCCTGAACTGGAGCTTCAGCCGCTTCTACGTGGCCCCCACCGACATCGCTCTTTCCTGCACGCAGGTGGCCGAGAAACAGCCCCCGGGCACGGCGGTGGGCACGTTCAGCTCGAGCGACACGGATGTCGGGGACAGCTTCAGCTACACGCTGGCCGCAGGCTCGGGCGACGCCGACAACGGCGCGTTCAGCGTCAGCAACGGCACGCTTCGGACGCTGGCCAGCTTCACGAACGCGGTGAAGAGCAGCTACAGCATGAGGGCGCGCTCGACGGATCTGGGCGGGAAGTGGTTTGAGAAGGCGTTCACGATCACCGTGCCGCCGCCGCCGGCGGTCACCACGCTGGCCGCCGACGCGGTCTCCAACGCGGTGGCCACGCTGCGCGCCAGCGTGAACCCCAACGGCTTCAGTTCCGACGCGTTCTTCCAGTATTCGACCGACCCGGGCCTGGACGCCTGGGTGGCCACGCTCGCGGGGACGGGCGGCGCAGGCAGCACGAACGGCCCCGGCAACGAGGCGAGCTTGAATGCCCCGAAGGGCGTGGCGGCCGACGGCGCCGGCAACGTGTACGTGGCGGACAGTTCAAACCACCGCATCCGCAAGGTCACGCCGGAAGGCGACGTCAGCACCCTCGCGGGGTCGGGGGTGGCGGGCTTCTTAAACGGATCCGGAAGCGAAGCGAAATTCAGCAGTCCGGCGGGCGTGGCGGTGGACGCGGCGGGCAACGTGTACGTGGCGGACTGCGGGAACCACCGCATCCGCAAGATCACTTCGGCCGGCACCGTCAGCACGCTGGCTGGCTCGGGCGCAAGCGGCTCCGATGACGGCGCCGGCTCCGCGGCGGCGTTCTGTTCGCCGTCCGGCGTGGCGGTGGACGGCGCGGGCAACGTGTACGTGGCGGATACCGGCAACCACCGGATCAGGGCGGTCACCCCGGCCGGGTTCGTGACCACGTTGGCGGGTTCGGGCGTCAGCGGCTTCGCGGACGGTCCCGGCGCGAGCGCCCGTTTCAGCGGCCCGTCGGGCGTGGCGGTGGACGGCGCGGGGAACGTCTATGTGGGGGACAGCGACAACCACCGCATCCGCAAGGTCACTCCGGCCGGCGCGGTGACCACACTGGCGGGTACAAACAGCCCGGGCTTTGCGGATGGCAGCGGTACGGAGGCTCGATTATACAATCCGTCTGGTGTGGCTGTGGACGGTGCGGGCAACGTGGTTGTGGCGGACAGCGGCAACAGCCGCATCCGCACGGTCACCCCGGCCGGCGCGGTGACCACACTGGCGGGTTCGGGCGTCAGCGGCTTCGCGGACGGCTCGGGCGCGAGCACCCGTTTCAGCGCCCCGTCGGGCGTGGCGGCGGACGGCGCGGGCAACGTCTATGTGGGGGACAGCGGCAACAACCGCGTCCGCAAAATCGGGCCGCAGCCCGCCTTCCGTCTGGCGCAAAGCGGCCTTGCGGGGGCGTCCGCCGTTCCGGTGAGCCTGAGCGTCACGGGCCTGCTGTCCGGGATCACCTATTACTTCCGCGCTTCGGCCACCAACGGCTTCGGCGCGGCAAGCGGCGGCATCCTGAGTTTCACCACGACCGGCGCGACCAACCGCGTCCCCGTCGACATCACCCTCTCGTCGCTCAGCCTGGCCGAGAACCAGGCCGCAGATACCTTTGTGGCCACGCTCGGCACTGCGGACCCGGACGCGGGGGACACCTTCACCTACACGCTGGCCGCCGGCGACGGTGACGCCGACAACGGCGCGTTCGGCGTCAGCAACGGCACGCTCCGCACGTCCTCCGGCTTTTCCGGCGCGGTGAAAGGCAGTTACTCCGTGAGGATCCGCTCCACGGACAGGGCCGGGCTGCGCTTCCTGAAGGCGTTCACGCTCGCGGTCCTGCCCGCCCCGGCGGTCACCACGCTGGTCGCCGACGCGGTCTCGCAGAGGGCGGCGACCCTCCGCGCGAGCGTCAACCCCAACGGCGTCCGCGCCGACGCGCTCTTCCAGTATTCGCTCGTTTCGAACTTGTCGTATGTGGACACGCTGGCAGGGACGGGCATGACTGGCACAAATGACGGTTCCGGCGCTGTGGCGACGTTCAGCCAACCGTATGGCGTGGCGCTGGACGGCGCGGGCAACCTGTTCGTGGCGGACTATAACAACCACCGCATCCGTAAGGTCACGGCGGCCGGCGTGGTCAGCACGGTAGCGGGATCGAGTGATTCTGGCCTCGCTGACGGTTTCGGTGCGTCGGCGAAGTTCAATAACCCGAAGAGCGTGGCGGTGGACGGCGCGGGTTACGTCTATGTGGCGGAACGCGGCAACAACTGCATTCGCAAAATAGCGCCGTCCGGCTTGGTGACCACGCTGGCTGGCACAAATAGCGCGGGCTTTGCGGATGGCAGCGGCACGGCGGCGAGATTCAACAATCCGTCTGGCGTCGCTGTGGATGGCGCGGGTAACGTCTACGTGGCGGACGCCGGCAACAACCGTATCCGCAAGATCTCCCCGGTCGGCGCGGTGACCACGCTGGCCGGGGCAACCGGCGGCTTCAGGGACGGTACCGGTACGAATGCGCTGTTTAGCGCTCCGACGGGCGTAGCGTTGGACGGCGCGGGCAACGTCTATGTGGGCGATGAGTCAAACCACCGCGTCCGCAAGATCACGCCGGCCGGCGCGGTAACCACGTTGGCCGGGGCGGGCTTTGAGGGCTTCGCGGATGGTTCCGGCGCGGCCGCCTGGTTCAATCATCTGTCGGGCGTGGCGGTTGATCGGGGGGGTAACGTCTACGTGGCGGATGTCCAAAATTACCGTATCCGTAAAGTTTCGCCGTCCGGCGCGGTGACCACGCTGGCCGGTTCGAACGTCGGTTTTCGGGATGGCAACGGTGCGGCAGCCCTGTTCAATATGCCGCAGAGCGTCGCTGTGGATGGCGCGGGCAACGTGTATGTGGCTGATCTGAACAACCACCGCATCCGCAAGGTCGGGTTGCCGCCCGACGTTCTGGCGTCCGGCGCTCTGGCGCAAAGCGGCCTCACGGGATCGGGCAACGTCCAGGTGAGTCTGGCGGTCACCGGCCTACAGCCCAGCACCACGTACTATTGCCGCGCGGTGACCACCAACGGCTGCGGGTTTGTCTGGGGGCAGATCGTCAGCTTCGCGACACCCGCCTACACCGCACCGACGAACCTCGTCCTCTCCCCCGCCCAGGTGGGCGACAAACAGCCGCCGGGCACCGTCGTGGGCGTGTTCAGCACCGCGGACGCGGATATCGGCGACGCGTTCAGCTACGCGTTGGTCGCCGGCATGGGCTCCGCCGACAACGGGTTGTTCAGCGTCAGCAATGGGACGCTCACGACGCTGGCATGCCTCACGAATGCGGTCAGGAGCAGCTACAGCGTGCGGGTCCGCACCACGGATCTGGAAGGGCTGTTGCTGGAGAAGGCCTTCACGATCACCGTGCTGCCCCCGCCTGTCGTTACCACGCTGGCGGCCGACGCGGTCACGTTCACAGGCGGCACGCTGCACGGCGCTGTCAACGCCAACGGAGTTCGGGTCGACGCGCTCTTCCAATATTCGACCGACCCGACTTTGGGTCTGACGGTAAGTACGCTGGCGGGGTCGGGCGTGGCCGGTTTCACCAACGGTAGCGGCCGCCAAGCGAGTTTCAAAAATCCGCTTGGTGTGGCGGTGGACGGAGCGGGTAATGCGTATGTGGCGGATACCGACAACCATCGCATCCGTAAGATCGCACCGAACGGTGCGGTAAGCACGCTGGCGGGAACGGGTGAGGCGGGCTTCCTTAACGGTTCCGGCAGCGCGGCGAAGTTCAGCAGTCCCTGCGGCGTGGCGTTGGATGGTGCGGGTAACGTGTATGTGGCGGACGCCAACAACCACCGCATTCGCAAGATCACCCCGTCCGGCGAGGTGACCTCACTGGCAGGTTCGGGCTTGAGAAGCTTCTCGGACGGCACCAACACGGTGGCGTGTTTCAATGCCCCGTCCGGCGTGGTTTTGGATGGTGCGGGAAACGTGTACGTGGGTGACAGCGGGAACAATCGGATTCGCAAAATCACGCCGAATGGCACGGTAACCACGTTGGCGGGGTCCGGAACGGCGGGCTCTTCAGATGGCACCAATACGGCGGCGTCTTTCAACCTTCCGCTGGGCGTAGCGGTGGACGGCGCGGGCAATGTCTTTGTGGCGGACATGAACAGCCACCGTATTCGCAAAGTCGCTCCGAACGGCGCGGTGACCACACTCGCGGGATCAAGCGGTGGGTATGCTGACGGGTCTGGAACGGCGGCAAAGTTCTTCTATCCGTACGGTTTGACTCTGGATAGCACGGGTCACGTCTATGTGGCGGATACGTTCAACAGCCGCATCCGGAGAATAACCGCTGAGGGCGCGGTGACAACCGTGACGGGAAACTCCTACGATTTCCAGGATGGGCCCCTCCCAACTGCGAGGTTCCGTAACCCGGGGGGCTTGGCAATGGATGCTGCGGGCAACATCTACGTGGCGGATACCAATAATGAGCGCATCCGAATGATCGGCCCTCCGCCCGGCATGCTGGCGCAGAGCGGAGTCACGGGGGTGGGCGACGTCCAAGTGAGTTTGGCGCTCACCGGGTTGCAGCCCGGAGCGAACTACTACTACCGCGTGCTGCTCACCAACGAGTCCGGTACGGTCTACGGCCCGATCCTCAGTTTCTCCACTCCCGCTTACACCGCCCCCACCGGCCTCACCCTCTCCCCCTCGCAGGTGGCCGAAAAACAGCCGCCGGGCACCGTCGTGGGCACGTTCAGCACGGCGGACGCGGACAGCGGCGACGCCTTCGTCTACACGCTGGTTTCCGGCACCGGCAGCACCGACAACGGCGCGTTCAGCGTCAGCAACGGCACGCTCCGGACCCTGGCGAGTTTCACGAACGCGGTGAAGAGCAGTTACAGCGTGAGGGCCCGTTCCACGGACTTGGGCGGGCTGTGGTTTGAGAAGGCGTTCGTGATCGCCGTAGCGGTGACGCCCGCGATCACCACGTTGGAGGCCGATGCGGTCTCCAGTACGGTGGCCACACTTCACGCCAGCGTCAACCCCAACGGCGTCCGTGCTGACGCGTTCTTCCAGTACTCGACGAACGTGAATCTGAGCACGTTCGTGACCGTCTTGGCGCAGGGCGGCGTCACGGGGTCGGGCGAGGTTCAAGTGAGCAAGGCGCTCACCGACCTGCAGCCTGGAACCAACTACTATTTCCGCTCGATGGTCACCAACGTGTACGGAACGTTCTATGGCCAAATCCTCAGCTTCGACACCACGGTTGTCAGCGCGAACCGAGCCCCCACGAACATCGTCCTTTCGGCCTCGGGCGTAGCCGAGAACCAACCGTCAGGCAGTCTCGTGGGCACGCTCAGCGCGACCGATCCGGACGTTGCGGACACCTTCACGTACACGCTGGTCGCCGGCACGGGCAGCGCGGACAACGGTTCGTTCAGCATCAGCGGTAACGCGCTTCTGACCTTCGCGAGTTTCAACTTTGAGTCCAAGAGCAGCTACAGCATCCGTATCCGCGCGACCGACCAGGGCGGCCTGTGGTATGAGAAGGCGTTCACGATCACGGTCAGCGATGTCGTCGAGCCGGCTCCCGCCATCGTCGCCATCGAAACGGCTGGAACAGGCGGAGTGCCCGTCATTCGCTGGACCAGCATCGCAAACCACCTCTACACCGTGTACCAGTCCACGAACCTGCTGACAGGGTTCACCGTCCAGCAGGCGGGTCTCCCGGCGTCGCCGCCCTTCAACAGCTACACGGGCGCGGTCGATGGCGTGCGCGCGAAGTTCTGGAAGGTGTCGACAGGCGAGTAGGCGGCACATTTCGGTACTGAAGCTGACGATGGGGACAGGTGCTTTGGGCCGGCTGAAGCCGGTACAACAAGCCTTGGCAGCCCAGGCCTGCGGCGTCCGTACGTTGTACCGGCTTCAGCCGGCCCCGGTCCGTACGTGCGTAACCGCAGTGGACTTCATTGCGGACGCCTCGGGGAGGCGTCCCCACCAGAGACGTTTCACTCGTCCATAACATCAAGTTGTCTGCCCACGAATCACGCGAATCACACGAATTGAACAGAGCCATCCATTCGCGTTCATTCGCGGCTTCACGCGCCGGGTGAAGCTAACCGGATCTGAACCACCGCGCCCGCTTTCGTCAACTTGGCGGGCACTGTCTTCGTGACGCCGTTGTGCGTGACGGTGATCTCGTAGTCGCCGAGGAAGCCGCGCGTGCGGGCCGTGCCGTCCGCAGCGGTTTCGAGCGCCGCGTTCGTCCACCACTTTTTCATCACGAGGTCGAGCCAGGCCTGGCCGGCGGGTGTGAGCGACCAGTCGTCGCGGTAGTAGGCCGCATTGGGCCGCCAGTGCGACTTCTCCCAGAAACCCCACGTCAGAATTGACGTCACCGACGGATGGCTGAAGACCGTGGTCAGGAAGTCGCGGGTGAAGTCGGCCTGGAGCGCCTCATCCTCGGTGTCGATATCGTGCTCGGTGATGGAGATGTCGAGTCCGAGCGCGGCATAGCGGTCGAGGATCGCAAGCATCCGCTCGGGCGGCGTGGGCGTGCCGCCGAAGTGCGCCTGCATGCCGAGGCCTGTGATGGGGGCGCCGCCGTCCTTGAGGAAGCGCAGCGTCTTCTCGAAGTGGTCCTGATGGGCTTTGTCCATGCCGCCTGCGGAGAGAATCGCGTAGTCATTCAGCGTCAGTTTCACGTCGGGATCGTACTGGCGGGCGAGTTTGAACCAGGCGATCATCTCGCTGTCACCCAAGATCTTCATCACGTCGTTGTTGTTGTAGGGTTCGTTGATGACGTCCCAGTCCACGAGGCGGCCTTTCATGGTGGCGACCTCGTTAGTGATATGGTTGGTGATCCGCAGGCGCAGGTCTTCGGGATTATCCTTGAGGCGCTGCAGGTCCCGCGGCGTGTTCTTCCACGAGGGCCAGACGAGGCAGTGGCCGCGCACCTCGATGTTCCGCGCACGCAGCCAGTCGGTAGCCTGAAGGATCTTCGCATGGTTGGCAGGGTTGTCCCAGCTCTGCCATTTGAGGTCGTTCTCGAACACGACGCGGGTGTAGTTTTGTTCGATGATCGAGCGGTACTTCTCACCGTCCGCGTCTTGCCGCAGGAGGTTTTTCACCGTGACACAAGAGCCCCAGCCGAACGCGTGCCGCCGCATGGCGACGCTGACTTTCGCGCCGGCCAGCGGTCCGCCCGACGCGTCGGTCACGGCGACCGTGAGAGCGCCTTTGCGGAGCTGTTCGATGCGGGCGTCGGCCGCCGCGCGCCACGGCGCGTCCAGGGCCTGTCCGGCGTAGGCGATCTTCGTGCGCGGAAGGCGGCTCATGTCGTAGCCTTTGCCGAAGGTGAAGACCTCGAAATCGGCGATCTCGACAGTCTGCTCCAGCGCGCCGAGGTGGAAACCGGCAGAGGCTTTTCCGGCCTCGTAGGTGCCGCGCGACGTGAACGGGAAGAAGTACTCTTTCCACTCGCGACCGAGGTCGAGGTCGAAGCTCAGCGACTTGTCGTTCGGCGGGCTGTTCTTTTCGAAGATCACACAGACGCGGCCCTCGCCGCTCTCGGTTTTGGCGGAGAGCATGCGTGCGTAGAAACGTGCCCAGAGCACCTCGCCTTGCTCGACAGTGCGCGTGGTTCTGAACTGGAACTGGATGTCCCACGGGTGGGCGGTGCGTGCGGCGATCTCGCAGCGCACGGCTTCGGCGAACGGCTGGCCCTCGACCTTGACGCGCGTCAGGGTTCCGTATTTCGACGTGGCGACCGCCCGCAGCGTGGCGATGGCGTTGGTCGGGACGACCGGAGTGCCGCCTTCGGGCACAGGCGATGCGGAGAGAAAAAGAGCCGGCAGCAGAGTCGCGAGAAGAAGCGCGTTCAGGTTCATGAAACCCCTTTCGATTTGGATGCCGGGCACTTTACCGTTTTACCCTTGCCTCGGCAAGCGTCGGGCTTCCTGAGCTAGGCGGAAAATGACTTGGCACATTGTGGTGCTGAAGCCGGGACAACATGCCTTGTCAGCGCGGGCCTGCGCGTCCGCATGTTGTCCCGGCTTTAGCCGGCCCCGGTTCACGGCAGCGTTGCCCCGTGGAGTTCGTGGTGTCGGGGGCGGAGCAAAAGCGGACACAATTGCAAAGTGCAAAAGCGGACTGTCAAGGTTTGTTGAAAAGTATCTGTGAGCCGGTCAGGAGAGCCGGACTGCCAGCGGGCGGGGGCGGCGCAAGGGGGCAGGACGTGAGTGTGGCCGGGGGGAGGCGCTGACAGCGGGGGCCGGGGCCGAGCCCGCCTGTCCCCCGCAGGGGGCGGCCCGCAGGGCCGAAGGCGGGCTCGGCCCCGGCCCCCGCTGTCATTCGTTTTCACTAGCATCCCATAGGCGGCACTATTTACCCTTACCCATGCGGAATTACTT
>CAYMLQ010000056.1:0-22338 GCA_964390795.1 uncultured Lentisphaeraceae bacterium | reverse complement strand
CGCGGGCGTCATCCACACCGACTTCGAGCGCGGCTTCATCCGCGCCGAGGTGATCGCGTATGACGACTATGTGCGCCTCAACGGCGAGGCCGGCGCCAAAGCCGCCGGCGTGATGCGTGTGGAAGGCAAAGAGTACCTCTTCCAGGACGGCGACGTCGTCCACTTCCTCTTCAACGTGTAAGCGAACGCCACGGCCAGAGATGCACGAAATCACTTCATCGCGGCGATTTGTTTCTTCACTGCGTCCGGAATGGCGAACTTGGCTTGCTCGAGATCCTTCAGCAGCCTATCGGCCTCCGTTTTCTTGCCGAGCCCGACCTTGGCGCGCAGCAGGGTGAGCTGGTAGGCCGGGAAGTTCGGCTGCTCCGAGACGAGCTTCTGAGCGCCCTGCTCGGCCTCGCCGAACCGTCCCATATCGTTGAACACGCAGGCCAGCGTGTCATGCGCGGGCGCGAGGCCGGGCTCCAGTTCCAGCGCGCGGCGCACGGCCGCCTCGGCCTCCGGGAACCTCTTCTGCTGGCGCAAATTCTCAGCCAGATCGTTGTTGGCTGCGGCGGTCGGACGCTTCTCAAGGCTCCTCCTCAGAAAGTCCTCCGACTCGGGCAGCGCCCCGCGCGAGAGCTTGAGCGAGCCCAGCAGGAAGTTGGCAAACGCATGGTCAGGGTCAATACCGAGCGCTTTCCGCGCGTCAGACTCGGTAAAGGCGGCGTTGCCGATCTCCAGGTCCAGTTCCAGCAGTTCATTCCAGATATCGGGAAGCGCCGCGTTCAGGGCCAGCGCGCTCAGCAGGGAAAGCCGCGCCTCGCGGAAGAAGCCGCCGCCCTTGCGCCGCAGGCACATGCCGCGGATCGCATGCACCAGATAGTGATCGGCCGACTTCAGCGCGGCCTGCATGTCCGGCAGCAACTGGCGCTCGACCCGCTGCGTATCGCCCCGGCTCAGCAGCAGGTCGGCGAGCAGCGCCCATTGGCGGAGGTCTCCGGGACGCTCCCTGGTCGCGGTCTCAAGCAGGCTGAGCGCCTGCTCCTTCTCGCTCTTCAGAATGGCCAGGGTCGCGGACTGGTAGCTCAGCGCCACCGGTTCGACGCCCGCCTCGGCGGCCCTCTTGAGCCACTTCTCGGCGTCTTTCGCTTGCTGCTTGCCGAGCATCAGCGTACACATGCCGATCAGCGCGTCCCGGTTGGCCGCGTCACGCTCCAGCGCGGCGAGGAAGCACCCCTCTGCCTTCGTCGTGTCGCCCGCCTGCAGGTAGACGGCGGCGTTGTCGAGCAGGGCGGCCGTTCCCGTCCGTTCGGCTAGGGTCTGGGCCTTGCGGATCTTGGCGGTCGCCACCGACCGCACGCCGCGCGAGGCCCACATCGCCGACTGCTGGCTGTAGAAGGCTTGCTGGCGGATCGTGCCATGGTTCTGGAGCACCCAGGTGACGTCGCGGGCGCCCTTCACCTGGGCGTTCTCCAATGCGTTCCGCATGCGCTTCTTCAACGCCTCTCCAGCCTCGGGATGCAGGCCGCGCAGGCTGGTCAGCGCGTAGGCGTTGACGGCCGCGCTCACGTTGGCCGGGTCGAGTGCCGTGGCTCGCGCGTAAGCGGCGTAGGCCTCTTCCATGGCGCCGTTTTCCTCTAAAAGCACGCCCAGTTCGTTGGCTGCAAAACCGGCCTTCATGCGCAGCAGCGCCCGGAGTCCGGCGACCAGTCCGTATCCCTGCTCTTGCTTGGCCAGACAGGCACCCGCGCGGTCAGCGAACGCGCGGTTCTGTTCCACCAGACGGCGCGTGTCGATCGTGACGCCCGCCCGGGCACCGCCGAAGGCCAGCCCTTCCGGCAGGGCGACATAGCCGCAGGCCGTCCACAGGTCCGGCGTGGCGAGCACCATGGCGTAGCGCCCGGCGTCCTTGTCCGTGTTGAACCACTCCGTCACAAAGCGCGCAGGCCCAATTGAGAGCGCGTTCAAGAGTCGCTGCCGGCTCATGCCCTCGAAGATCGGGCTGGTTTCGATGAACCGCCGGACCGCCCCGATCTCCTTCTCATGGGCACGCGAGCGCATGGCGACCAGAGTCAGCGGCCGGCCCAGCATGCGGGCCTGGACGAGAAGGTGGTTGTCGAGCAAGCCGCTCGTGATGAGACAGCTCCGGCCCCGCATGGTCTCCAGGATCTCGCGAGCCATCTGATCAGCGTAGGCGCCCTGCCGGGCGCTGACCGAGCGAAGGCTGCGCAGCGGCGTCGCCACCGTCAGGAGCAGAACGCACGGCAGCAGACCCGCGGCGACCCCCTTCAGCGCGTTCCTGCGGCGCTGCCGCGTGTAGTCCAGCTTGACCGACAGGTCCGCGTCGGCCGACTGGTCGTCCGGGCTTAGGAAAACCAGACAGCACGCGACGGCGCAGCCCAGTGCCGCGGCCAGGAGGGCGGCCCCGAAGACCGGCAGACTCCCGAGCGGCTGATACAGGAAAAAAGGTGAGATTGACAGGTTCAGAAGGCTCGGTACGGCGGCGAGCGTGACGAGCAGCACGGCCACCAGCGAATTGGGCCGCCGTTCCTTGAAGAGGAGCTGTTGCCCGAAGAACAGGACGAGCGCCGGAATGCCGACCTGAATGACAAGGAGTATCCAACCCGATTTCGGAAAGAGCGCGTGCAGCTCGCCCCAATGGTGATGGGCCAGCCCCTGCGCAAGCGCGGCTGCCGAAGCCCAGGGTGTGGCCGCTGCCAGGGCTCCCGTGTTTCGCCACAGCGCATAGCCCGCAAGAAGCGAGCCGGCCATCATCGCAGCCACGACGACGCCCACCAGCACGCCTCGGCGAGGAGACCGCACAAAGTCCATGAAAACCAGATAGGCGACGAGCGGGGACAGCACGAGAAACGCGGCCGATTCGCACGCACAGAGGACGAACAGGAAGCTGGACAAGAACAGCCTCGCCAGCTTCGCCGAGGCGTACTTGAAGGGATACAGGCTCAAGGCGGCAAGCGCCAACAACAGGTTAAAGGAGCCGTTTTCCAGCCGCGTGGCAGACATCCAAGTGGGCACAAGAAACGTAAGCAAAAAGGCGGCCAAAAGCCCGCCGCCGACCGCGATCTTGAAGATGCGGCGGTTATGCGCCTCGACTTCGGGCTGCAGAGGCGGAGCCGCGTCCACCTCCTCCATGAGTTCGTTGCGCTCGCCGCCGCCGCCGTCCTCGCAGGCCGAGCAAAGGATGAGCTTCCCGACCAGCGAGAACAGCAGCCCCGCGCACAGCGTTCCGCAGAGCGCGGAAAAGAGGTTGAGCCGGACGGTCAGCGTCAGGACCTCTGCGGCGGCGACCTGCCGGGCGAGGAGCGCGAACAGCGGATGCGCCGCTTCCGACTGAGGAATCAGACCGGCGGCCTCCGCGACCAAGGCTGCCGAATAGCCTGGAAACGCGTCCCCCGACAAACACAGCAGGTTCGTGACCAGCGCGAGCGACCCTGCGGCCGGCACGAACCACCAGAGCGCTCTGGCCTGTTTAAGAACAGACGAATGTAGGCGCATATCGACTTGCCTCCCCAGTATACAAAAAGGCCACCGAACTCAGTCAGTGGCCTCATCATAGCATAGCGATATGTTCTATCGCAAGGCGGATCAAACCTTCGTCTGGCGCCGGCGCAGGCCGAGAGCCACGCAGCCGAGAGCCAGCAGAGCCAAGCCGGTGGGCTCGGGAACGGCCGTATACTCGTAGGTGACCGTCAGGAAACCTTGTGACTGCGCTGACTCGTAGGTGCCGCGAACAGCACCTGCGCCATCAAAGCCGTTGTTCTGATAACTGTTGAAATTGATAACATAAGCGGCGCCATTCTCATACAAGCCGAAATCACCCGAGTTCACATCCGATGAAGTCGACTGGATATGGCGGCTCGCATAAGATGGACCACTCAGGCTATGGCTATCGCCGGAGAATTCAAGCACGATGTCTGCACTCTGCCCCGCGAAAAGTGATGAGTATCCATCGGGAACGCGCGAACCGGAAATGACCGCGGTGATTCCCTGATGGAAACTTCCCGTGATCTCTGTGGATGGCGCCGTGATGTTCTCAACCGAATACGACCCGCCCCAAGAGTTCAGGGTCATTGAGATCGTCACCTTGGTCAAGGTTCCGAGCGCGGTGTTGAACTTGTTGACCGTGAATGCTGAAACTGTCGGGTTTCCCGGCGAAATAATACCGGTGTCGAAATTCTGCACGATCGACACGGCCTGCGCCGCCCCCGCCAACACAACCAATCCCAAACTCAGCATGCTCGTCTTATTCATACCTAAACACCTCCAACCAACGTTTGAATCAAACCTATTCCGTTAAGTGGGTGCTAATTTATTATATATTCCGCCCCGATGTCAATAGGTACAAAGTCGTATCTTTCTGGTTCAAGAAATGTCGGCGTGCTGCTATTTAGCACGTCTGTCCTGCACAGCTGCGGGCAGGACAGACACGCCGGGAAGGCGCTGTTCGGCGGAGACCCAGCGGTTCGTCCACGCCGTGCCCGGCTCGTACCGCGCGGGGTCGGGCCGCAGGTCGTCCGGCGTGCCAGGCGTCTTGTCCGGCCCGCACGAGAAGAGCGCGGGCAGCCCGCTCGTCGGCGGCATATAAACGAACGGCGTTTCCCAGGGATCTTTGCGCAGCAGGTTGATGTAGGGGCCATCCCACTTCGGCACGTGCGGGTCGCGCACCAGCGCCGCCAGTCCCTGCTCCGCGTCGGGAAACGCGCCGGTGTGAAAGCGGTAGCGGCCCAGCGCCTCGGCCAGCACGTCCAGATGGCGCAAGGCCCTCAGATACGGGGCCTCCTTCATGCGCTCCGCGACCCGGTCCGTGGCCGTGAACAGCGAGGCCCCGATCAGCGCTAGGAGCACCATCACGCCGAGGTAGAACTTCGGGTTGCGAAACAGCGTCGGCGGCACAGGCGCCTGTAGCTCTGCCCTTTTCTGGGCGTACTCGCGCTCGATGCGGTTGAGCGCGCGGATTTTCGCGCGGCGTTTCTCCGGCGGCTGCCGCACGGGCACGCGCATGACCTTTCCGCACCCCGGACAGTGCGCCAAGGGCTGTGCCCCGAAAGCCTGCTTGCAGTATGGGCAGCGGTAGATCATGGTTGAGCGCTCCTCACGCATCCAGATTCGTGAGGGCCAGCGTGTCCAGGTCGATCGTGCGGTAGTAACAGTTACGCGGCTCGCCCTTCAGATTCTTGGTGTGGCAGATGGCGCCGCGGCGCGGACGCACGATGTAGAGCAGCGAGTTCTGCTCGCAGTTCACGCGCGCCTCCAGCAGGTCGAAGGTCTCTCCAGAACTCTTGCCCTTCTCCCACAGCACCTTGCGCGAGGTGCTCCACAAGACCAGCGTGCGCTCGGCAAAGGCTTTCCTCATCGCGAATTCGTTGGTGTACGCCACAAGGATGACCTCCTTTGTGTCCGCATGCTGCACCGCCACCGGAATCACGTCTTTACAGGTCTCGGCGATCTTCGCGATCTTCGCGAAATCCAGCGTCAGCACATTGCCCTCTTCCAGTTCTTTGCTCATGCTATTCCCCTTGTTCCCAGTTTCAAGTCTCCGCAGTCAATACGTCAGCTGGCTGCCGCCGATGTACTCGCGCAGGATGGAATCGCCCGGCACCACGTCCGGCGACAGCGACGAGAAGTTGTGCAGAAAACCGGACAGGCGGCGCGCCTCAATGTACGCCTCGTCCCACGGTTTGATCTGGTTCAGCAGCGGCGTGGCCAGCGGCTTGAGCACCGCCAGCTCGTAGTCCAGCGCGGAATTGAACACCGCATCCGCGAGCTGCTGGTAGGGATAGATCCAGCGCCGCTCGCCGCGCACCACGGACGTCCACCTCCGCAGCGTATCGATCGCCGGGCGGTTCCTGAACTGGTGGTCGCGCACCATGCGACGGATGATGCGCGTGTCGTTGGTGGAGATGCGGTTGCTGCTGTCCACGCCGAGCTGGGTCAGCGCGTTCACGTAGATCAGGAACTTGTCCTCGCGTGCGATGTCCGACGTCAGCTGCGGGTTGAGGCAGTGGATGCCCTCCATCACGATAATGCCGTTCGGCGGCAGCCGCGTGGGCTCACCCTGATCGTACCCCTGCTTCTTCTTGAAATCGAACGCGCGCAACTGCACCGGCTCGCCCCGCATCAGACGCAGCAGGTCATTGTTCAGGCGCTGCAGATCCATGGACTCGATGTGCTCATAATCGAGCTTGCCGTCGGCGTCGAGCGGATTGAGTTCGTCGCCCACAAAGTAGTTGTCGGTCGAGATCAGGAGCGGCCTGCAGCCGTTGACGCGCAGGTGAGTGACCAGCCGCTTCGAGAACGTGGTCTTGCCGGCCGAAGAGGGCCCCGCCACCAGCACCAGCCGAACCGGGTGTTCGCACTGGGTGATCTGGTCCGCGATGCGCGCCAGCTTCTTGTCGTGCAGCGCCTCCATCGTGTGGATGAACTCGTCCGCGCGTTTTTCGATGACCGCCTGATTGAGCTGCCCCACGGTCGTGACGCCCACGATCTGGCCCCACTTGATATGCTCCTGATAAACCTCGAAGAGATACTCGAAAGGCGGCAGCGGCTGCAAGTCCCTCGGCTTGGCAGAGGAGGGCACGTTGAGCACAAAGCCCTGCGCGTGCGGAATCAGGTCGAACAGCTCCAGCACGCCGGTGCGCGACACCAGCGACTCCTGGCTCAGCTCAAGAAAAGAGCCGCAGCGCGTGAGACAGACCACCGGAGGATTGCGGTGCAGCAGCAGGTTGAGCTTGTCGGTCTGCCCAGTCTGACGGAACAGGGTCACCGCAGCCTCGTAGGAGACGGTCTCGGAGGTGATCTGCAGGTCCTGCCGCACGGTCGCCCTGACTGCCTCCTTCAGCCGCCTGACGTTCGCCGCCAGCGCCTCGGGCGCCAGGTCCGGCCACGCCACCGTGCAATAGAGTCCCGACCCGATGGAGTTGCGCACGCGGCACTCCAAGCCGGGAAAAAGCTCGTGGGCGGTTTTAGCAAGCAGAAAGCAGAGCGAGGTCCGGTAGATGTTCCAGCCGTGCTCTTCGGTGATCGTCAGCGGGGCGACGTTCGCGTCGGTGATCAGCGGCACGAACAGCGACAGCACCATGTTGTTGACGATGGCGCCCAGCACCGGAAACCCGTTTTCGTCCACCGAGGGCAAAAGCTCGCTGATGCGGGTCCCAGCCGACACCACCAGAGGCGCCTGACCCTTGACTGTCACGGTGATCGCATGCATGTCATCTCTCCCTGACGGGCGAACACGTAGGGGCGAACCTATGTGTTCGCCCTTCGCCCTCCCCCCTCACACATCCCCAGTCCCCTCGTCTTGTCCTTCGCCTTCACCGGTGTCCCGCTGACTGCCTTCGTAGAGGTTGAACACGACCATGCGGCACTCGATGGGGCCATTGAAGAAAGGAACGCGCTGCACAGACCTCAAGCCGATCTTGCGCGACATCTCCATGTTGCCCGTCAGCACGCAGCCGGTGTAGCCCGTACACTTCTGTTTGAAGAAGTCGCCGATGCGCGCATAAAGCGGCTCCAGATCCTGCCCTTCGCCCAGACGCTCGCCGTACTCGGGATTCAGGAAGATCACCCCCGGCGGCGGCGGCAGCTTAGTGGCCGCAAAGTCGCAATGCCCGAAGGTGATATACTCCGACACGCCCGCCGCGATCGCGTTCACGCGCGCGGTGTCGACCGCTTCCGCGCTGATATCCGTGGCGATGATCGCCGGCAGACCCTGCCGCCGCTCCTTCGCGCGCGCAGCCACCACCATATCTTTCCAAATCTGCTCGGGCGACGCGCCGAACCGCTGCCGCACGCTGGCCCCGGCCGTCTCGCCCGGGATCGTGATGCGGTAGCCTTTCAGCGCCATGAAGCCGAAGTGGCTCTTGAAGCTGCCCGGCGCGCGGTTGATCGCCAGCAGCGCGGCCTCGATGGCCGGCGTGCCGCTGCCGCACATGGGCGAGATGAACGGGGAGTTGGCATCCCAGTCCGAGGCCAGAATGCACCCCGCCGCCAGCGTCTCCTGCATCGGCGCCGCGCCGGGCAGTTTGCGGTAGCCGCGCTTTGAAAGCGGCTCGCCCGTGGTGTCGAGATACACGATCAGCTCGGTGTCCTGCCAGTAAACGAAGACCGACGCGCCGAACGTCTCGCGCCCCGAGTCCGGGCGTCCGCCGCATTTGGCGCGCATGCGGTCCGCGATGGCGTCCTTGGCCTTGAGCGAGGGCATGCGCGTGTCGCGGATCGTGTCGTTGTGGACCACGGTGTTCACGGTGAAGTACCCGTCGGGCTCCAGATAGTTCTCCCAATCGATCGAGACCACATCGTCGTAGAACTGGAAAAGGTCGTGGCACTCGGTTCGAAGCAGCGGCGCCAACACGCGGTGGGCCGTGCGGAGCTGCAGGTTCAGCGTCATCATGTCGCGCATGCCGCCGCGTATGACGACCGTGTTCTCGGTCGCGTCGATAATCGCGTACCCCAGGCGGGTCAGCTCTTTCGAGGTCTGCGGCACAAGCCCGCGCGCGCAAGAAATAATCAGCGGATAGGTGTCTTTCCAGATATTCATAGGTTTTGTCGTCAGCGTTTTCGCGAATGATACCAAAACCCCGCACCGCACGCAGCAGGGAAGTTAAAAGCGAAGACCGCAGGGAAGTCACCCTCCCCGCGGTCCCGTCTCGAGTCAGAGACAGGAGCCTTCAACTCCTAACTCCTAACTTCTCCCTGACTCAATACTCCCAGCCCTTTCGGATGAAGGGACGGGTCAGCGCGTTGGCCGCCGCATTGCCGGCGAACGTCTGGCTGGCGCTGTTCCACGTCAGCTTGCCGGGAATCTGCTGAGCGATCGTGCCGACCAGCATGCCCTCCATCATCGGGACCGAGACCCCGACGTCGGAGAAGGCTTTGCCCTCGCCCTTGCAGGCGTTGACGAACTCGAGGTACTGGCCGCCCTTGCAGCAGCGCGTGATCGCCTCCGGGATACCCAGCAGCGCCTCGTGCTTGGTCGTGGCCTTCATCTTCTCCTCGCCCTTGAGCGCGACGTACGCCTCCTGGCCGTAATCGTTGGTGCTGACCATCATGCCCTTGTCGCCGATGATCAGGCAGCCGGTCTTCGGAACCTCGCCCAGCGAGGCGATGACCTGCGGCATCTTATCCGCCGAAGGCTTGAGGTTGCCGTCGTACCAGAAGAGGTCGACCGCAGGCAGACCTGGACGCGCGGCGTAATGCAGCTTCACGATGCTCTTGGACGGATAGGTGTCGTTGTTCTTGCCTTCGATCTGCACGCACTCGGCCGTCTCCACCGCGCCCAGCTTGAGGCCGCGGAAAGGCAGGTTCATCGTGTGGCAGGCCATGTCGCCGAACGCGCCCGTGCCGAAGTCGAAGAAGCCGCGCCATTTGAACGTGTGGTACACGCCCGCCTTGAACGGACGCTCCGGGGCCGTGCCGAGAAAGCTGTCCCAGTCGAGCGTGGCGGGAACCGGATCGGAGCCGTCGGGCCGCGCGATGCCCTGCGGCCACACAGGCCGGTTCGTCCACACATGGACTTCGGTCACGTTGCCGAGCACGCCGGAATGCAGGATCTCGACATTGCGCCGGAACCCGTCGCCGGAGCTGCCCTGGTTGCCCATCTGCGTCACCACGCCGCAGGCCTTGGCGACCTTCTCAAAGTAATGCGCCTCCCAGATCGTGCGGACCAGCGGCTTCTGGACATACGCGTGGCACCCCATCTTCATCGCGCGGATCGCGGCCGGGGCATGCGTGTGATCCGGCGTGGACACGGTCACCGCGTCCAGATTCTTGCACTCGTCGAGCATCTTGCGATAGTCGCTGTAGCACTTGACCTGCGAGGCTTTCAGCCCCTTCTTCTCGATCTCTGCCAGCGCCTTGTCGATCGGCCCGCGGTCCACGTCGCACAGCGCCACAATGTTCTCGCCGTTTTCGAACATGGGCATCCAGTCGGACCAGCCCTTGCCGCCGACGCCGATCACGCCGATGTTCAGCTTCTCGCCCGGCTTGCGGAACTTGGCCGCCACGGGCGTGACGCTCGGATAGGCGTCGGCACGCAAGGTGTCGCACCCGCTCAAGCCCACGGAAGCCGCGGCAAACGCGCTCCCTTTCAAAAAATCACGACGATTGAACTGCATCATAACGAAGCACCCTCTTTGATAATTTCCCCCCAGCCGTTCCTTGAAAGCAGCCGGATTACGAGTATGAAAAACAGGCGATTAGAATAAATCAGACAGAACCGCAATGCAACCGCTAGTTTCTGACAAAAAAAAGCCCGCGGGGCCATCTGTCTTCCAAGCGGATCGAACCGCCGATACGTGACAGCGCCCCCGCGAGCCTCACGGAGCATCGGCCTAACAGCCTAATGGCCTACAGGCTAAGCCCCTTTTCAGGCTTACTTCCCCCACGGCTTGCCCGGCAGCGGCGCCTTGTCGTCGCCATACTCCGGCATCGCCACGTCGCCGGCGGCCTCGAAGTCGGACCACGACGGCTTGCACGCGAAGTTATAGAACTGGGAGTCCTTGAACTTCTCGTCGACCAGCTCGGACAGGCGGACGGTCTGGCCCGTGTAAGCCGACAGGCGCCCCGCGATCGCGCAGGCCGTGGACATCGCCACGTTCTCGCCCTCGTTGACCACGTTGCCGCTCAGCATGCCTTCGAGCAGGTGGATGTGCTCGACCTCATACGGGTTGCCGTCGCGGAAATCGCCTTCCAGTTTCAGCGCGTCCTTCTCGCCGATCTTCTGCACCTTGCCGCCGCCCGAGATCTCAAATTCCGGCGTGCGGAAGTGCTCGCTGATGTTGTTGCTCGTCCCGCCGATCTGGCGGCACATGCTGTGGATGTGCACGCCGTCGCCGTAGTCGAAATCGATGCTGAAGAAGTCGTACTGGTTGCCCGAGACGCGGCGTGTGCGGGCGCCGAAGCCGGTCGCGGTCTTGGGCGTGCGGCCGAGGAACCAGTTCGCCACGTCGATGTTGTGGACGTGCTGCTCGACGATGTGGTCGCCCGAAAGCTCCGTCCAGTTCACCCAGTTATTGGTCAGGTAGGACGCGTTGGTGTCCTCGGTGCGGCGGGGGCGCACCCACGGCACCGTGCCGTTCCAGTAGACGTTGCCGCCGAGAATGGGGCCGAGCTTGCCTTCCTGCAGCGCCTTGGCCTGCAGGTTGTAGCCGCGCGCGTGACGGCGCTGCGTGCCCGCCACCAGCGACAGCTTCTTCTCCTTCGCGAGCTTGGCCGCCGCGAGGAACTGGCGGATGCCAGGGCCGTCCACGGCCACCGGCTTTTCGGCGAAGACGTGCTTGCCCGCCTTGATGGCCGCCTCGACGTGGATCGGGCGGAAGCTGGGCGGCGTCGCGGTCACAATGATCTCAATCTCCGGAATCGCGACGACCTCTTTATAGCCGTTCGCGCCCCCAAAGGCCTTGGCCTTCTCGCCGCTGAACTGCTTGGACGCCGCCTTGGCTTTTTCTTCAAAAAAGTCGCAGACCGCGACCAGCTCGATCTCATGGCCGATGGCCGCGGCCGCTTTTGTGAGGTCGCCGAACGCGCCCTTGCAGCGTCCGCCCGCACCGATCATGCCGATTTTGAACACCTTCTTCGCGCCCTGCGCGATCGAAATGGTCGGCGCCGCCGCCATCATGGCCGCAAACACCGTTGACCCCTTAATAAACTCGCGACGATTCATCTCTCTCTCCCTTTTTATCGCGGGCGAACACACAGGTTCGCCCCTACGGATGTGCGGGCGACCGACGGGTCGCCCGAAAACGAATTACGCCATCGCCCACTGCTCGCGCAGCAGCTTGACCATGTTGAGAATCAGCTTGGTCTTCTCCTCTTGCGGGATGCCTTTCTTGGGATCCGCCGGATCCTTGGGCCAGCCGCCTTCAAAGCTGACCGCACCGCGATAACCGAGAAGCTTCAGCCCCTTGAACCCGTCCACGTAGACGTCCTCCGGGTGGATGCCGGGTATGATCCGCTCCTTCAGGCCCGCGATATGCACGTGCGAGAGCAGCTTGCCCGCGCAGAGGAACGCGCCCATGAAGCTCGTTTCCTCCAACTGCATATGCCAGAAGTCGCCCATCACCGTCGCGCCGGGGCCGATGTCCGCCGCGATGCGCGCGCCGTCCGCCACCTGCCGCAGGAACGGCGTCTCGTTGCGGCGCAAGGGCTCCAGCACGATCGACGTGCCGTGCTTGGCCGCATGCTCCGCGAGCCGCTTGCCCGTGTTCTCGACAAAATCTTTGCGCAGCTCTTTTGCGCTCAGCCGGCCGGGCTCGCTCAACTTGCCGCGCGCGGGACAGATGATCAGGCCGACCGACTTCATCTTGCCCAGCGCCTCGAGAACCGGCAGAAACTTCTGCACCTCGGCCTCGCGCTTTTCAACCTCGGCATAGGAGAAGTCGCTCGGGCCACACGCCGTGGCTAGGAAAAGCTTGCGCCCCTTCATCGCCTCGATCAGCGCATCGCAGTTCTTGCCCGGCCAGTCACCCGAAGGGATCTCGACCGAGGCGAAGCCGTTGGCCTCGAGGAAATCCAGTTTCTCTTTGATCTCGTTGCCGGGAATCGCCCCCCACTGCAGGCACAGGTTCAACTCGGCCGGCTTCTCCGGCGGCGTCAATTTCGGCATCCCATTCCCTCCCGTTGCCTGTCCCTGGGCCGCGGCGCGCTGCGCACCGCACACCGAAGCTACCCCGGCAACCGCCGTGGCCGTCAGAAAGTCCCGTCTTTTCATGTCGCGTCGTCTCCCAATCGGAACGCGCCCCAAGCGCACGCCTGAGGCCGAACCCACGTTTATTATGTGCGTATAGCAATAACACGGTTGGCTTTGCGCGTCAAGGTCACAATCTTCTGACGGCGCCCCCACAACCGTCAATAGCGACCGATCCACGTCACCACGGACCGAGCGGGCACCTCGTACTGCTTCAGCGGGTCCGCACCCGCTTGCGGCTGAAGCGTTGCGCCGGTCTGATCGGATGTCAAATAAACGGCGCACTTCCGCAGCGCCCGCCCAGGAACGGCGAGACGCACGGCGCAGGGACGGTCGGCCATGTTGACCAGCACGCAGGTCACCAGCCGCCCCTCCTCATGCAGGAAGGCCGACACCATCAGCCCTTCAGGATCGTCGGCATCGGCCTGCGGACTTGAGACCCCGACACGCACCGCACCCGGGCGGATGAAACGGCTGAAGTTCCCGAGCGCCCACAGGAGCCGGCTGTCGGTCACCGCGCCGTCCGTGCCGTCCCTGTTCGGCGTCACATAGACCAGCCCGTCCTTGTAGTTGCCGCCCGAGAGGCCCAGCCACCACTGCCACGCTGACGCCCCCGCCACACACAGGTCGTAGTGGATGATCCGCGCCACGTAGAGCGCCGTCTTCATGGTCAGATCCCTGCCGCCCCCGCCGCCGATCTCCCGGTCGTTCTGCATGATGCACACCTCGGTCTGCCAATACCCGAGCCCGTGCGCATCCAGCCGCTCGCGCAGCGCCTGGCGCTTGTCGCGGAGTACCGCGTTCGGCGTCGCCGTCCAGTAGCTGTGCCCGGCCAGCCGCTTCGGCACGTGCGGCAGCCCCGCGATGCCGTTCGGCGATGACGGGCCGAACAGCTCCTCTATCTGATTGTCCTGCTCGGGCCGCTCGCGCACGGCGCGATACAGATAGTCGATCTGACCCGACTCGGTCACGAGAATTTCCGTGTCCACGCGCCGCTCGGACAGTTTCCGGTCCAGCAGCCGCACGAGACGGGCGATCTCGTCCACCCGCGCGGGCGACCCCTCTTGCTTGGGCGAATCCCACTCCCACTCCGGCTCGTTGAACGGGCTGACCACAGCGAAGCGCACCCCCTCGCGAGCGCCCAGCTCTGCGAGCACCGTCGCGAGAAATCCCGCGAACGCTTCATACCGGTCCGGCTTGAGGTTGTAAGAGCCGCCTTTCGTCCGCCCCTTGTTGTTCGCCAGCCCGTTCGCAGTGAAGTGAACCGGCGCACTGTTGCAGAAGGCCAGGAAGCGCTCGACCCCGCGCAGCTTGGCCGCCTGCAGGAACCAGCGCTGGCCCGCCTGCTTGCTCCAGTCGTAGTTTCCGTCCGCCTGCAGGAAACACTCCGTCCGCCGCGACGCGTCGCTGATCTGGCTGGCAGCGCCCTGCTCCGCGCTGCCCGCCCCAACATTGAAGCGCCACAGCGAGAGCCCGATGCCCTTCGGCTGCCCGTTCGTGCCCACCTCCGTGCTGAACAGCCAGTCCGCCATCTGATTGCGCTTCGCGTCAGGGTAAAGACCCGCCGACTGCGCCGTCCAGCAGTCCGACGCACCGAAGTTGTCGATCCGCTGATGGCGCTCGGAAACGTCAACCGTGTAGGTCGCCTGCGCAAAGACGCCTGCCGCCAGCAGAGAAACGGTCAATCCGAACGTTAGGCCATTCATACTCACAGTTACCTTGAGGCGCTTGCAAAACCCCGCAAGCACAAAAGGGGTCAAGGTTCAGGAAGCCAGTGTTCAGGCCGGAATCGCCCCCTGAACCCCGAACACTGAACACTCCTCTTGCAGAAACCGGAGGTTTTGCAAGCGCCTCTTCTATTCCGCCGTCAGACGCACCACCAGCGACCGCGAGAACTCTGGCAGCGCGACACGCCCCTGTTCCACCGTGAGCGCTGTCCGCGACCCGCTCCACGGATCGTAGGCCGCAACCGACACCTTGCCGCCCGCCGTTGGCTCAGGCAGCGCCACCGCGAGACCGCACAGCGTCTCCACCGCCCGCCCTTCGGCCAGTGCGCTATGCCAGGTGACCTGCGTGTCGCGGAGCCACGCGAGCGTCGTGCGCTTGCCGCGCAGCACGAGAATCCGGAGGCGCGGGTGATCGACCCGCAGCGCCTGAAACGCTTCGGCGGGCGGATCAAGATCGGCAACGGCCTGGGCGAAGCGGCCGAAGTGCGGCCACAGGTCGTTCTTGGCCACGTACACATCCCAGTGCCAGATGTGCCCAGGCCCGGCCGCTCCCGTGAAGAAGGGCGCAAAGAGCGTGTCGTGCAGGATCAGCCCGTCGCGGTCCTTCTCGTAGAGCTTGAAAGGACCCGTGTGGCAGGGCTCGACCGCGCCGCCCTCGGCCAGCAACACCGGCTTCTTGATCCCGAAGGCCAGCAGTTCGCGCACCGCGTCCGCCGCCGCGAGGTCGACCGGCCCCCGGCACACCTCCAGCGCCGCGCCGAGATCAAGATAGCGGTGTACTTGCAGCACGTCGTTTCCGGGCATACGGCACAGCGCCTCGTACATCGCGCGGGCCGAGTCACGGTCGAAGCTCCCGAGGCTCTGCATGCACAGGTTCTTGGGAAAACGTGCGTGCAGTTCCGGCAGCATCTCGGCCGTCCAGCTCTTGACGTCGCCGCCGACGACCGCGTTCATCTCGTTCCACAGCTCCCAGCCGAAGATGACCGGATCGCTGCCCCAGCGCTTCGCATAGAAGTCGTACTTGCCCTTGTAGCGCTGGCGGCAGGCGGGACTGTTGACCCACTCGGCCATGTTCGTCGCGAGCCCGCCGTTCTTCACGTGGTGGAGCGGCTTCGCGGCCCACTGCTGCGTGCCCTCGCCCAGATGGCGGAAGCTGTCGATGCACAGCTTGACCCGGATGCCGTGCTTGCGGGCCGAGGCCAGCAGCTGGTCGATGCGCTTCGCCCGCTCTTCGTCGTACGCGCCGCTCCGGGCGTGCTCGACATCGTAGTACTGGCTTCCGAGCCAGATGCGCACGTAGTTGCCTCCCTGCGCGGCCAGCTTGCCGAACCACTCGTCCATCAGCGCCAGGTCACCTTTGGGCGGCGCGATCAGGTTCATGCCGACCGGAATATACGGCTTGCCGTTGTCCAATTCGAAATACCGGCTGTCGCGCGGGCTGACGCGCACGAAGCTAGCAGCATCCTCGGCCGCAACGGCGCAGCACACCATAGCACAGATGGCCCAACCGAACAAAAACGCAACCGCTGTTTTCATACGCCCCTGTCTTTCCTGTTCTTACCTGTCGCAAAAATACTCTACTTCGCCCAGCAATTGAACCCACGGCTGCGCCGCGATCAGCCCGTCCGCGCGCTGCGCCTGCACCTCGGCCTGCACCTCGGCCTGCGCCTTGGCCTCAGCTTCGCCCAACGGCGGCTGCGCCCAGACCAGCCCCGCCCAAAGCCCGCAAAATCCGCCTAGCCATCTTATCCTGCGCATGACGCCCACCTTTCGTACCGTATTAAATCAAACCTGCTCCTGCCCGTACACCTGTTTTCAAGGACTTCGCTGTAATCGGTTAGCGAAAGGGATGTGGCAGTTCAGTGCGAGTGAGGCGGAAGCGGGCGCGTGTCCGTTACATGGAATTCAACCGGGAACGGGCACACGGAAGACGGCTCAGCGGGGACGCTTCGCCCTACCGCCTTCGGACAGGGTGTGTTTCTGGTGCGCAGCGGGTAGGGCGAAGCGTCCCCGCTGAGCCGCTCAAGCCCTCCTGTCTCAAGAAACGCTCTGTGCACACTCTCCGATACTGCCGAATCATCCGATTTCCGCTTCCCCTCGCGCGTACCTGCCCCCCCCTGTCGCTAACCGATTACTGCTTCGCTCTTGACGATTGTGGTCACCTGTGGTTTCATTATGACATGAAAGCTGCCTGTTGGCGCGGGCGTATCCCCTCGTAACAAACGACCGCATCATGCGCAGTGCCGCGGAACGGCTGGGCATGCCCTTGTGCCCCTTGCCGTCATAAGGCCGTCCTAACTCGACTTTCGTTATTCGCAGGTTTTTTGGATTGAGCAGGCACCTCTTGAGGAGCAGTTTATGACGAACACGTTGGCCGTTGCAGACTATGCGATCATCGCCGGATTCTTCGCCGTCATGCTGGGCATCGGCGCGTATTACAGCGGCCGCATGCGCAGCATGTCGCAATTTTTCGGCGGCGGCAAGCAGGTGCCGTGGTGGCTGGGCGGCGTCTCGTTCTACATGGTCAGCTTCAGCGCGCTGGCCTTTGTCATGCACTCCGAGATGGTCTACAAGTATGGGTTTGTCTCGCTCGTGCTGAGTTGGCTGGCCGTGCCCGCCGCCGCCTTGAGCGCCCTCCTCTTCGCCCGGCGCTGGCGCCGCGTGGCTGAGACCAGCCCGCTTGAATACATCGAAGCCCGCTACGGGTTCGGCATGCGCCAGAGCCTCATGTGGCTGGGCCTTCCCACCCGCCTGCTGGACGACTCGCTCAAGCTCTTTGCCATCGGCACAGTGGTCTCCACCGGCCTCGGCTTCCCGTTCAACACCGCCGTGATCGTCTGCGCCGTGATCATTCTCGGCTACACCTTCATGGGCGGCCTCTGGGCCGCTCTCGTCGCGGACTTTGTCCAGTTCGCCGTGCTCGTAGCCGCCGTGCTCGTCCTGCCCGCTCTCGCGTTCGGCCGCACGGGCGGCATCGCCGCCGTGCTCGACCGGCTGCCCCCTGATTTCTTCCACCTCACCCGCCCGGACTCCGGCTACCCCTTCGTCTACCTGCTTTGCTACTTCACGCTGCTCTTCCTGAATTACTCGACCTCGTGGGCGCTGGCCCAGCGCTACTACTCCTCCGAGAATGACCGCAGCGCCCGCAAAGTCGGCTTCCTCGTCTCTGGCCTCTACCTGATCGGCACGCCTCTTTTCTACCTCCCCGCCTTCGCGGCCATCGTCTTCCTGCCCGGCATCGAGAACACCAAGGACGTCTATCCCCTGATCTGCAAGACAGTCCTGCCCGTCGGCATGCTCGGCATGGTCATCGCCGCCATGTTCTCGGCCACCATGTCCACGCTCGCGGGCGACTACAACGCCGCCTCGTCGGTGCTCACCAACGACCTCTACAAGCGCGTGATCGGCCGCGATGTAACGGACAAGCACCTCGTCGTCGTGGGCCGCATCAACACGATCATCGTCGGCCTGATCGTGCTCGGCATCACGCTCGTGATGCGCACGCTCCAGGGCTCGGGAGACCTTTTCAACACCATGGCCAAAGTCTTCGGTCTCTTTCTGCCGCCCGTCGCGCTTCCCATGCTGCTGGGCATGCTGACGCCGCGCGTCTCGTCGCGCGGCGCGCAGCTCGGGCTCTTCGGAGGCATTGCCGCAGGGCTCGCGGTCTTCGTCCTCGGCGCCACGTGCCCGTTCCTGCGCAAGGCGGAGTTCCTGACCTTCTTCACCTGCGGCGTGACGCTGCTCGGCATGCTGGCCGGCTCGCTGCTGTGCCCCGACGCGGGCAACCGTCGCGAGCAGGTGCGGGCCTTCTTCGCGCGCTTCAAGGACACGCCCGCGCAGGCGGCGGACGCGAAGACGCCCTCCGACGTCTCGTTCCTGCCGGTGATCGCCGCCGGCATCGCCGCCGTCGGCCTAATCCTGATCGTTTCCGTGCTCGCCACAGCCGGCCTTGCGAAAGGCCACCTCAGCGTCTGCATCGGCCTGGCGCTGCTGCTCGTCGCCTCCGGATTCTGGATCGCCGCGCGGCGGCTGAAGCGGGGTTAGACGATCCCCAACTTCTCCTGCATCTGCTCCAGCGGCACGCCTTTAGTCTCGGGCACCATCAGCTTCACCCAGACAAGCTGGAGAACCATCATGCCGCAGAAGATCCCGAAGATCGTGCCCGGCTGCAAGGCCTCGACCATCTTGGGGAAGAGGAGCGTCAGCAGCGCGGCAAAGATCCAGTGCGTAAAGCTGCCCAGCGTCTGGCCCGCCGCGCGGTTGCGGTTCGGAAAGATCTCGCTGATGAAGACCCAGATCACCGCGCCCTGCCCGATCGCGTGCGCCGCAATGAAGGCGAAGATGCAGGCGGGCACGATGGTCTCGTGCCCGGTGAAAAACGCCCACGAGCAGAGCCCCAGCGAGGCGATGTAGCCGAACGAGCCGATGGTCAGCAGCGTGCGCCGACCCAGCTTGTCGATCAGCCACAGCCCCACGAAGGTGAAGATCAGATTCGTAAAGCCGACGCCCACCGACTGCAGCAGCGCGGCTTTGGCACCGAGGCCTGTCAGCTCGAAGATGCGCGGCGCAAAGTAAAGGATCGCGTTGATACCCGAGAGCTGGTTGAAAAAGGCGATCAGGAAGGCCAGCAGGATCGGCGTGGCGAGGCGGCGCGTGAAGAAGCGCGAGCCCTCTTTCGTGTGCGACACCGAGCCCTCGACCGCATCGGCTAACGCGACTACCTCCGGCTCGGACAGCTCCGGATTGATTCGGCGGAACACGTCGATCCCAGCCGCGCGGTCGCCCCTGTGCGTGATCAGCCAGCGCGGACTTTCGATCAGCCCGAAGCAGCAGAGCGTGTAGACCAGGGCCGGGAACGCTTCAACCCCCAGCATCCAGCGCCACGCGTTCGCCCCGATCCCGCTCAGCAGCGCGTTCGACAGAAAAGCCACGAGAATGCCGAACACGATATTGAACTGAAACATCCCCGCCAATCTCCCGCGCGCCTTGGCCGGGGAGATCTCGGCGATGTAGAGCGGCGCAGCCACCGTCGAGATGCCCACGCCCACGCCGCCGATGAACCGTGCGATCATGAGCGAATACGCGTCCGGCGCAAGGCCCGACCAGACGGCCGACACAAAATAGAGGATGCCGATCCAGAAGAGCGTCCGTTTACGGCCATACCGCTCCGTAGGCCAGCCGCCGATCAGCGAGCCGAGCACGGTTCCCCACAGGGCCGCGCTCATCGTCCAACCGTGCAGGGCCGCGCTCAGCCCCCAGAGCTTCTGGATCGTCTGCTCCGCTCCCGAGATCACCACCGTGTCGAACCCGAATAGAAAACCGCCCAGCGCCGCAATCACCGAACACAAGATCACTTTCTTACTCATTTGCACTCCTTTTTGCGAGGGCGGGCACACAAGCCCGCCCCTACGTACGGGCGACCGGCCGGTCGCCCGCGCCGACCGCATCCGCAACCTCCACCTTCACCCGCGTCGCTGTTCACCCTTCGATGGCCACATCTTAGCAGAGACAGAACCGAGCCGCCACCTCGCATCGCATGCTGTGGCACGGGCGTCTCGCCCGTGATTCATGGGCGAGACGCCCATGCCACAGGTGCCCATGTCTTCCATGGGCGAGACGCCCATGCCACGTTGCTTATTTCCAGCACGACCGCAGCGCGTGCGCTTCGCCTCGCAGGGCCTTGGCCGCGCTCTTTTTCGACTGTCAGCACGATCTTGCGAGCATCCGCGTCCGGTATCGCCGTTGAACGAATTGACGAGCCCTTTGCCGACATAGCCGCGCACTTTCATCTGCCCCGGCAGCGTGCCTTTCGCGGGACCCGTGCCGAACGCCGTGCCCTCCGTCGTCCACTCGCCATAGGTCTCGCCTTCGAACTGCGCGAGCACCTTGTCCTCGCTTTGAGCGGACACCGTCAGCACCATCCCGCCCGCCATGTATCCCATCAGTTGATCTATCTTTCTACTATGCCACATAGTGCCAAAGGCTACGGAGGTTAGGAAGTATATTTTCCAAAATTACCAGGTAACTGATACTTGTGCTATCAGTGCAATAACGACGCCTTGACTTCGCCCCAATCAATGTGTATTAATTACATAGAGTTTAATTGCGTTTTGTCTATTGACACACCGTTGGGCAAGAGGGACTCAGTATGAAACGCTGTTTTTTATACGAATTCTTGGACGAACATCCCGCTTTTTCCGCTGGCGCAAACCACGCGGGCGCGATACAGTGTCCGGCAACACTGGAAAGGCGTGCGTGCGCTGCCCGTTGTTTGTCGTTCCTGATCGTCAAACAGCCTCAGCCTAACGCCCCTCTCCTCTCACACCTTGGGGGTTCGACGATGAGACACCTGCTCGCTTCTTGCCTGTTGACGCTAACCTGTTCGCTCACCCTGTGCGCCGACCCGCTGCGCCAGGCGTTCGATGCGCCGCCGAAAAGCACCGAGCCCTTCATGTACTGGTACTGGCTGAACAACAACGTCAGTTCCAACGGTATCACCGCCGACCTCGAGGCCATGAGGCAGGCCGGCGTCGGCGAGGTCTTCATCGGCCACGTGGTCAGCGACGGCATCCCCGAGGGCACCGTGCCCATCCTCAGCCCCGAGTGGTGGCAGCTCGTCGCCCACGCCGTGAGCGAGGGCGACCGCATCGGCATCCGCGTCGGCATGTTCAACGGCCCCGGCTGGAGCCAGTCCGGCGGCCCGTGGATGAAGCCCGAGCAGAGCATGCGCTACCTCGTCAGCGCCGAAACGCGCGTGACCGGCGGCCAAGCCTTCCGCGGCTCGCCGGCGAAGAACGAGAAGCAGATCCAAGACGTCGCCGTCATCGCCTACCCCGTGCCCGCCCAGGACAGCGGCACCGTGCGCCCGTCGCGCGTCACCTGCAGCGCGCCCGTCGCGGGCCTCGACGCGCTCCTCACCGCAGGCGCGCCCGCCTGCCCGCTCCCCTCCGCCCCGCTCTCGCTCGACCTCGCCTTTGACAAGCCCGTCCGGCTCCAGACCCTCACGCTCGATTTCGGCAACTCGCCGGTGCGCCTCTCCGGCGTGCTCGAGAACGTTCGGAACGGAACCACCGTGAAGGTCCGCGACCTCGCCCTGTTCCGCACCAACCTCAGCACCGCCATGGGCCCGCTTGTGGCCGAGCCCTTTGTCTTCGCCTTCGCCCCGACCGAGACCGACCACCTGCGCCTCACCTTCACCGCTCTCTCCGGCAAGCCCGTCGCGCACGCCATCGCCGTTTCCTCCGCCGCGCGCATCGACTTCGGCGCGGAGAAACAGCTCGGCCGCATGTACCCCGAGCCCGTGCCGCCCCCCGACGCCTTCATCTGGCCGCGCCAGCCCGAACCCGCCGCAGGCACGGCCGTGGACGCAACGCGCATCCTCGACCTGACCTCCAAAATCGCCAAGGACGGCTCCCTCGCGTGGCAGGCCCCCGCTGGCGGCGACTGGGTCATCGCGCGCATCGGCATGGCCTCGACCGGCGTCAAGTGCGGCCCCACACCGCCGCAGGCCCAGGGCCTCGAGTGCGACAAGATGAGCCGCGAGGCCGTGGACACGCACTTCGACGGCATGATCGGCGAGTTCCTGCGCCGCGTCCCCGCCAGCCAGCGCAAGGGCTTCCAGCACATCACCCTCGACAGCTACGAGGTCGGCCCGCAGAACTGGACCGACGGCATGACCCGGATCTTCGAGAAAACCTACGGCTACGACCCCACGCCCTGGCTCGCCTGCCTCAGCGGGCGCGTGGTCGCCACGCGCGACCAGACCGACCGCTTCCTCTGGGACTGGCGCCGCCTCGTCGCCGACCTCATCGCCCGCAACTACGTGGGCGGGCTCAAGGCCGCCGCCAACCGCCACGGCCTGAAAACCTGGCTGGAGAACTACGGCCACTGGGGCTTCCCCGGCGAGTCGCTCCAGTACGGCGGCGC
>CAYMLQ010000055.1:0-22497 GCA_964390795.1 uncultured Lentisphaeraceae bacterium | reverse complement strand
GATGCCAATCATGGGAATCGGCATGTCGCCGGCCAAGCCTATGGGATGCTAGTGGGAGCTAATCATTATGTCAACAACGATCAGTATCAGCCCGATGACGCGTGTCGAGGGACACCTGGACATCGAAGTGACGGTGGACACCGACGGCGCTGTCCAGCAGGTCATTGAAGCCAAGGCCGCGGGGCAGATGTTTCGCGGATTTGAGCGGATTCTCGTGGGAAGAGACCCGCGCGATGCGGTGCAACTGACGCAGCGCATCTGCGGCGTATGCCCGATCTCGCACGGCATGGCCTCCAGCCTGGCGCTGGAAGCCGCTTATGCGGTGACGCCTGCGGAAAACGGCCGGATCGTGCGCAACCTCACGCTCGGGGCGAATTACATCCAGTCGCACATCCTGCACTTCTACCACCTGGCCGCCCCGGATTACATCAACACCGACGGCATCCTGGACATGTCGCCGTGGCGGCCGCACCTGTCTTCGCCTGACATGGTCACGGGCAGCGCGGCCGCCGGGCTGGTCGGCAATTATGTCGCCGCGCTGGCCATGCGCCGCAAGGCCCACCAGATGGGCTCGATCTTTGCGGGGCACATGCCGATCGCGATGAACTTCGTGCCCGGCGGGGCGACCAAGCCCGTCACGGCCGCGGACATCACCGCGTTCCGGGCGCTGCTGACGGAGCTGCGCAGCTTCGTATCCAACGTGATGTTGGCCGACGGCGAGGCGCTGTTGAGCCTCTTCAACGACTACACGAAAATTGGAAAGGGCTGCGGCAACCTGCTCGCGTACGGCGTGTTCGACCTGAACAGCGCCGGCACGTCCAAGCTGCTGGCTCGCGGGCGCTACACCAACGGCGCACTCGGAACTGTGGACACCACTCAGATCCGCGAGTACGTGTCGCACGCGTGGTACACGGCGAACAGCGGCAACCGCACGCCGGCCGCCGGCGTGACCGAGCCCGCTGCGGACAAGGCCGGAGCCTACTCCTGGATCAAGGCGCCGCGCTATGCCGGCGCCGTGCATGAGGTCGGGCCCCTGGCCCGCATGTGGGTCAACGGCGACTACCGCTACGGCATCTCCGCCATGGACCGCATCGTGGCGCGCGCGCTGGAGACGGAGAAGGTGGCCAACGCCATGGACGGTTGGCTCAACCAGCTCGTACCGGGCGGCGCGGTCTACACCCACAAGGCCACGCCCTCGACGGGAACCGGGGTCGGCCTCACCGAGGCGCCTCGCGGCGCGCTGGGCCACTGGGCGCAGATCGGCAGCTCCCGGCTGACGCAATACCAGGTCGCCTCGCCGACGGGGTGGAATGCCTCGCCGATGGACGACAGCGGCCAGCACGGAGCGATCGAGCAGGCGCTGATCGGCACGCCGGTCCGGGATCTGAAGAACCCGATTGAGCTGCTGCGCGTGGTTCACTCGTTCGACCCGTGCCTGTCCTGTTCCGTACACTTGGTCAGGCCTGGAAAGAAGGCCGAGATTTGCCGCGTGGACGTGACGGCCGGAGTCTAAATACAGCTGAGATCTCAACACAAGGATAACAACCATGAACTGTGAAACTAAACGAATGATGAAGAGCCGGTGCGGGTCGAGCACGCTGCTGGCCCTGGGGATGACGGCGCTGCTGGCCGCGGTGGCGGGCGTCGCGTGGGCCGCCATGCCTGCGCTAGCGCCCGTGGGCGACGCGGGTAACGCCAGCGATGTGGCGACGGGATTCGGCGCGGTGGACTATGCCTACCGGATCGGGATCAACGAGGTCACGCGAGCCGACTACACGGCGTTTCTGAACGCCGTCGCAGCCACCGACACGCGCGGACTCTACAACCCCAACATGGGAATCACGCGCTCAGGCAGCCCAGGCAGCTACGTTTACGCGGCGGCGGACGGGACGCGCTCGGTCGCCTGGGTCAGCTGGTACGACGCCCTGCGTTTCGCCAACTGGCTGCACAATGGGCAGCCGAGCGGCGCGGCGGGCGCAGCCTCCACCGAGACTGGCGCGTACACCTTCAGCGGGCCGACGAGCGTCAGCGCCCGCGCTCCGGACGCGAAGGTGTTCCTGCCGAACGAGGACGAGTGGTACAAGGCCGCCTACTATCAGGGCGGAGCCGAGGCGTGGTACTGGGGGTATCCGACCCGCAGCGACACCCCGCCCCTCGCGTCCGCACCCTCGGGCAGCGACAATGCGGCCAACTACGGCCGGGTTGTGAATGCCGCGACCGCGGCGGGCGCCTACCCGGCGACCCAGGGCTACTACGGCACGCTCGACCAGGCCGGCAACCTGTGGGAGTGGAACGAGACGGACGTCTACGGCGACCGCGGCCTGCGGGGCGGCTCTTACGACGACTACCCGTTCCTGCTCCACACCACGTACCGGGACAGCCAGCCACCCTCCGACGAGAACGAGTTCGTGGGCTTCCGCATCGCCGCGGCGGGGTCACAGCCCAACCGCACGCCCGTTGCCGTGGCCGATAGCTACGCCGTGAACGAAGCCGCCACGCTGACGGTGTCCGTACCGGGCGTACTGGCCAACGACACCGACCCCGACGGCGACGCGCTGACGGTGGTGCGAGTGGCAGGACCGGCTAACGGCACGCTGACGCTCCTCGTGAACGGCGCGTTCACCTATGTGCCGACCGGCACCTTCACGGGTACCGACGGCTTCAGCTACCGTCCCAGCGACGGCAAGGCCGACGGCAATACCGTGTCGGTGACGATCACGGTGCGTCCGGTCTTCTACGCGTTGACCGTGGGCAGCGGCAGCGGCGACGGCTCCTATCGCTTCGGCACGGTTGTGCCGATCCAGGCGGACGCCGCGCCGGCGGGCATGGTCTTCGACCGGTGGACCGGCACGACCGCGCTCATCGCCAACGTGACCGCCTCATCGACCACGTTGACCATGGCGAACAGTGCCGCCACCGTGACCGCCACCTACAAGCCTGTTGCGGGAGCGGTCTTGGACATGACGTCCGCCGTGTGGGAAAGTGGCAACCGCGAACTGAGGGTTCGCGGCACAGGCCCTGCCGGCAAGACGGTTCTGGTGACCGATCAGGCGGGCGTGAAAGTGGGCTCGTGCGTCGTCAAGTCTGACGGCAAATGGGAATTGCGCGTCACGCGCTCCTCCAGATATGTTCCCAGCCGCGTGCGTGCAACGTGTAACGGCATGACAGATGAGATGCCTGTAACCCGTAAATACTAAGAGGGTTGCGAGGTCTGCCGGCGGTCCGTCATGGACGGATCGCCGGCTTTTTCGCGCAATCGGTTGGTGGCCGGGGTGCGAGGAACGCGCGTAGCGCTGGGAGCGGGGACACTCCTGTCCCCGTTGTGAAAGGGTGTGCAACACCTAGCCGCAGGATGCGACGAGACGACCGCCTGCGGATCGACGCTTGGCCTGCATTTCGGGGACAGGAGTGTCCCCGCTCCCAATCTTGCGACGTAGATTCACCCGCAACGCGCTCTCCTCGAACACCCCCGGCCATCAACCGATTTCGCTAATCGCATTTTTGGGCCTACCTCTGAGGCGGGCCAACGTGCTACACTACCTATTGGAGTATCGATATGACTGACGAATCTAGAGCCAGCGTGCTGATCTTAGGGATCGGCAACCTGCTGCTGAGTGACGAAGGCATCGGCATTCACGCAGTGCGCTGCCTGGCCGAACGGGAGCTGCCGCCAGGCGTGGAAGTCCTCGATGGCGGAACGTCCGGAGCCGACCTGGTCGACCATCTCGAAGGGCGCACCAAGGTCATCGTCATTGATGCGGCGTCGGGCGACGGGCCGCCGGGCACTGTATACCGCTGCGAGGCCCGCGATCTGATCGAGCAGGAAGGCTCGCTGTCGCTGCACGAGTTCGGCCTGGCGGACAGCCTGCACATGGCCGAGCGTCTCGGCTGCGCGCCGCAGCGCGTGATCGTGCTGGGCGTCCAGCCCGCAACGCTGGAGCCGGGGCTGGAGCTCTCCCCTGAAGTCGCCGCCGTCCTTCCCGGCATCCTCAAAGTGGCCCTTGCTGAGGCGGCCGAGAAATAGGGGTGGTGGGTGGCGGGGTTCTGGGCCACGGGTTCTGCAAATTCTAGCTGCGTACGCATCACCTTTTCTGATAATATATGCCCATTGCTTTAAAGTTTACACGTCAACACTCGTACGTCTGACAGGGAGGTTCCGGAATGAAGAAGGTTGCTCGCTGGCTCAGTTCGGTCAGTCTGGTTCTATTTACTGCCGGTTTGGCGGGCGTTCCCGTCCGCGCGACCGCCGGCGTGTACGACACCACCGCCGCCTGGTGGCACTTTGACTATGATGCCGATACCGACACGATGGCCGACCTTGACGAGATCCGAGACCAGCGCGACTGGGGCACCGCCGCAGTCAAAGGAGCGGGCGGCAAGCACGCCACCGCGATCCGCGGATTTTCGGGCGGGCCGCGCTGGACGAACAGCGCTGCCTTCCGACCCGCGGGCGGGCAGGAGTATGGCGGCAAATCGCTCCTCTTCCAAACCGCCGTCGATCCTGCAAACAGCAACTGCTGGCCGGACACCTTCCTGGTCTCTAACCTGGGGCTGGCGGGCTCGGCCACGCTGGTGACCCGCTTCCGCTGGGACGGCTATCCCACCGAACTCGAGAAGATGAGCTGGCTCTACAACAACGCGCTGGAGTGGAACGCCTACCGCGGCTGGCTCTTCGGTGTTCAAAGCAACGCCTACCCGCGCCTCACGCTCTACACGCAGCGCGCCACGCTCCAGATGGACGTGGCCGTCACGAACGGCGTGTGGTATGACGTGGCGCTCGTGCTCACCGACGGCGACGCGTCGTCGATCACCAACGATACGGTCGAATTCTACCTATACCACCCGACCGCAGGCCTGTCCTACAGGAAATACACCACGACAGTCATCACGAACTCCATCGGGACGGGCGGCACCATTGTCGGCTGCGAAGCGTCCACCACCGGCTACGCAAACGGGAACGCGCGTAAATCCTTCATCGGCGCGCTCAATCACCTCGCGGTCTGGAACCGCGCGCTCTCGTTCGCCGAGGTCAACGAGGCCCTCAACAGCCCGCAGCCGCTTTTCCAGATCGGTCTCAACAACAACTCGGTCACCGACCTGAGGCCCGAGTCGGAAACCGATGCGGACTATCTCCCCGGCGACCCGTGGCACACGATGCGCCGCGCGGTGACGGCCACCTACACCGACGCAACTGTCAAGCTGACGCTCTCGGCGGCGCAAGCGAAGCTTGACACCGTCTTCCACGTCGAGACCTCGACCGACGGCACCGCCGCCGGTCTGTCGCTGATCGTCAACAGCACGACCAATGCGCCCCAGACGGCAGGGCCCAATAAAGACCTCTACTGGCTTGTCACGACCAACATGCTGGTGACGGGCACGAACACGTTCAGTCTCCACTATGCCTTTGGTCCGTCGCCCTACATCTCCTTCGACTGGCTGGAACTGGGCGGCTCGTGGCAGGTCGGTTATGAGGACAACAACCAAGCCGAGTTCATCATTGAGAGCGGCGCGCCTGACGACTTTTTCGTGGCAGACCCGAACTGGATGCATCTCGAGCGGGCGATCACCTCGGGCGACACCAACGTCATGGTTCACTTCTCGCTGTCGGCCGAAATGGCCAAAAAGTTTTTCTTCACCTATACCACACGCATCACCGGACAAGGCCCGGGCGGCACCAACCACGCCTTCAGCGTGGACTTCAACAACACCGTGCTCAAGAGCTACACGCCCGTCCCGAACGGCACCTACCTCACGCTGCCGCTCGAGCGGGAACTCGTCAGGACTGGTGACAATGTCATCAAAGTGCGCTACGACGGCATACTTAACGGATACCTGCAGTTTGACTTCCACCGTCTGGAGGTCGCCGAGGCGCCTAGGGGCACACTGATCCTGCTTCGCTAGGCCTCGCATGTTTACTCTTCTGCCGTGACAAGCCGACCGGAAACAACGATAATGGATTTTAAGAACATGCTTGGAACGTGTTGGGAATCTGGAACGCGCTTGCCATGAATGACACGCTGATCGTATTGACCATGCTGGCTTGGGCCATCAGTGCCGCAGGTCTCGCATGGTATTGCCTGAATATCGCCCGCCAGATCACCTATGTCACCCTCGCGGACGGACGCCAGCAGGAGCGCAAGCTGCCCCTGCTTTTCCGCCTGCTCCTGCCCTTCGTGCCGAATCTCGACGGAATCGTCATGCGTCCCGCGTTCAAGAAGGCGCGCGACACGGCAGACCGCCAACTCGTGGCTGCCGGCTTCGAAGGCCTTCTCAGCGGCAAAGAGTTTGTGGCCGTCAAAATCCTGATGCCGGTGGTCTGCGGCGCCTTCTGGTTCGCGACCTTGCGCCTGTCGGCCTCCCTGAGTCCCACCTCGCCGCTCGCGGAGAACATGTCGGTCTCCCTGATTCTGGGTATCGTCCTGTTCTATTATTTCCCACTGGTCTGGCTGCGCCGCGCGCTTAAGATGCGCCATACGGCGATCCAGCGCGCGCTGCCCTTCGTGCTCGACCTGCTCACGCTCTCGGTCGAGGCGGGCATGGACTTCATGAGCGCGCTCCAGCGCAACTGCGAACGCCGCAGGCTTGACGCGCTCAACGAGGAACTGATCCGCATGACCCGCGAGATCCAAGTCGGCATCCCGCGCCGCGTCGCGCTGCGCAACATGGCGCAGCGGGTCGACCTCGCCGACCTGCGCTCCGTCGCCCATTCGCTCATCCAGGCCGACGAGCTCGGCGTCAGCATCGGCGCGATCCTGCGCATCCAGTCGGACCAGATGCGCTCCCGCCGCTTCGACCGCGCCGAGAAGCTCGCGAACGAGGCCCCCGTGAAAATGCTCGGGCCCCTCATGCTCTGCATTTTCCCCGCCGTCTTCATCATCCTCCTTGGCCCCATCCTGCGCCAGACCATGGAGCAACTCTTTTAACACCCGACTTTATGAGCAACTACCAACACACACTCATCGTCGACGAAGGCCCGCTCCAGGGCCGCCATTACACCGTCACCTTCGCGGGTCTCAAACTGGGGCGCTCCAGCCAGTGTGACATCGCGATTCCGGATCTGCTGCTCTCGCGCAGCCACTGCCGCTTTGAGTTGCGCGGCTCCGAGTTGTGGCTGACCGACCTCGCCAGCGCCAACCAGACGCTCGTCAACGACGCTCCCGTCGACCAGCAGCAGCTTCACCCAGGCGACCGCGTCAAGGCCGGACAGACCGTCCTGCGCGTGGAGCGGTCAGATATCTCGACTGCCACGCTCACCGACACCACCCTGCCGCCCGCCCAAGCCTCCGACGTCGTGATCGACCTCGGGTTCAGCAAGGACGAGTCCTCCGCAGGCCAGTCCAAGAAGAACTTCCTGCGCCCCGTCATCTGGACGCTCGCCGCCATCCTTATTCTCGTCGTCGGCACCACGGTGATCCTCGACCCGTCCAACCGCGACAAGGGCAAGTCCGACGCCAAACCCCTGGCCGGGGGTCAGGAAAAGACGCTCCTGCTCTACTACGAAAAGGTCGAAGCCTCCACCAACAACATCTTCCGCTATGAAATGACCATCACCCCGGGCGGTCTGCTTGCCGTCAAGATCGACGACCTCGCCGGCAAGAACCGCCACGTGCGCAAAGAGAAATCCTTAGATGCGGCGTTGCTCGCCGAACTGGCCCGCGACATCGAAACCAGCGGCTTCTACGCGCTCGACAAGAGCTACACCGGCTTCGCGGCCACCCCCAACACACTCAGCGAATGGATCCTCACGGCGGTCGTAGGCAAGAAAGCCCACACCTGCCGCGTGACCAACCGCACAGAGCCTGACAGCTTCCGCGCACTCCGCGAAAAGCTGGAGACCTTCAGCAAAAACGAACTCGGCATCTGGGCCATCCAGTTTTCCGCCGAGAAGCTCACGGAGCTTGCCCGCACGACGCTGTCGCTCGCCAAAAAGAAGTTCGACGAACGCGAGGTCAAGTACGGCAACATTTCCGACGCCATCCGCAGCTATCAGGAGTCCGTCTTCTATCTCGACACCGTCAACCCCAAGCCTGATTTCTACACCGACATCATCGAAGGCCTCGAGTCCGCCGAGACTGAACTCGACAAGCGGCATAAAGAGCAGAGTTTCCGTGCGGACCGCGCCCTCAACCTCTCCGACTGGCCAACCGCCGCCCGCGAGCTGAAGATCCTCTGCGAACTCATCCCCGACCGCGCCGACGAGCGCCACCAGCAAGCCACGCGCAAACTGATCGACGTGGAGAACCGCCTCAAGAAGAACCGCCGCTAATCCGGCGCGACGCACGCTCAGCAAGGGTAACCGACATGACACGTAAGCAGTTCCTGATCCTCGCCTTCCTCTGCCTCGGCGTCTCCGCGCACGCGGCCAAGGAGAAGGAGCCTTCAACCCGGCTCGACATCACCTCACAGCCGACCGGCGCCGCCGTGCGCGTGAACCATCAGGAGCGCGGCTCCACGCCACTGTCCCTGACCGACCTCGCCCCGGGCCCCCACCTCGTCCAAGTCTCCAAGCCCAGCTTCCGCGACGCGTTCGACACCGTCGTGCTCGAGCCCGGCGTCCCCCGCACCGTCGCGGTCACGCTGGAGCCCGTCACGTGTATCCTGCTGCTCACGTCCGTCCCGACCGGCAGCGAAGTATCCCTCAAAGGCGTCTCCCTCGGCGCAACGCCGCTTCTCATCACCTCCCTCGAGTCCGGCACCCACCGCCTCGCCGTCGCCTCGCCCGGCTACCAGCCCAAGGAGATCGACGTGACGATCGACGGACGCACGCCCCTCAAGCAGGAGGTGTCCCTGATGTCCGACTCCGGCACCATCGACATCACCTCCGACCCCGCCGCCGCGGAAGTCTTCGTCAACGGCATTTCGCGCGGGCAGACCCCCTGCCGCATCGACCGCATCCCCGGCGGCAGCGTCGCTCTGGAGATCAAGGCCAACGGTTTCCAGCCCCACACGCGCGATGTCTCGCTCGCCGCCGGCGAGGTGCAGAAAGTCGACGTCCAACTCAAACCGCTGCCTGGCACCCTGCGCGTCGTCTCAATCCCCGAGGGCGCCCGCGTCTACATTGATGACGAGTTCAAGGAGGAGACCCCCTTCGACCTCGCTAACGCCAAGCCAGGCACCTACCGCGTGCGCGTGGAAAAAACCGGCTACGAGACGGTCGCACGTGACGTGACCCTCGAGAAAGGCGCCTCGATCACCGAAGAGTTCCGCCTCGCCAAAGTCACCGGACGCCTCGAACTCACCACCGCCCCGTCCGGAGCCACCGTGCTGATCGACGGAAAGAAGGTCGGCATCACCATCACGCGCGGCACCGACACCACAGCCGTTTCCGATCCGTACGGCATCGAAGAGGTTCTCGAGGGAGAACACGAACTCCAGATCTTCCGCAAGGGCTTCGCCATCCAGAAGCGAAAGATCGAGATCAAGCGCGGCGAAACACTCACCCTCCAGTTCAAACTGATCCGCCAGTTCATCCCGAACTACGAAGTCACCACCACCCGCTCCTATTACAAGGGCGTGCTGGAGTTCCAGAACGAGGAAGGCATCCGCATCGAGACCGCTCCGGGCATCAGCCAGACCATCCCCATGAAGGACGTCAAAACGCACGGCCCCCTGCAAATCAGCGAATGACTGTTTACCCCGTTGACTCAATCCTGCCTGCCGTCGCCGCATCCCTAGCCGCCAACCGCCCGGTGGTGCTTCAGGCCCCCCCCGGCTCCGGCAAAACCACGCGCGTCGCGCCCTTCCTGCTCGACGCCCCGTGGCTGCAAGGCCGCAAGATCCTGATGCTCGAACCCCGCCGCCTCGCCGCGCGCGCCGCCGCCGCCTACATGGCGCGCCAGCGCGGCGAAGCCGTCGGCCAGACCGTCGGCTACCACATCCGCCTCGACCGCAAGACCGGCCCGCACACGCGCATCGAGATCCTCACCGAAGGCCTCCTCACCCAGCGCCTGCTCAATGACCCTGAACTCGCTGACACCGGCCTGCTCATCTTCGACGAGTTCCACGAGCGCAGCCTCGCCGCTGACACCGGCCTCGCCCTCGCGCTCGACGCCCGCAGCGCCCTGCGCCCCGACCTGCGCGTCATCATCATGTCCGCCACCCTCCAGCCAGGACCCATCGCCGACCACCTCGGCAAGGCCGACATCCACACCGCCGACGCACGCATGTACCCTGTCGAGACGCTCCTGCTCAGCCGCGAGCCTACCGCTCCGCTCCCCTTTGTCGCCGCAGACGCCGTGCTCCGCGCCCTCCGTGACGAAAGCGGCAGCATCCTCGTCTTCCTCCCCGGCGAGGGCGAGATCCGCCGCACACTCGAGCGCCTGCGCGCCGCGCAGCTCCCGTCCGACATCTCCCTCCACCCGCTTTACGGCGCGCTGCCGCGCGATGAGCAGGACGCCGCCGTCGAGCCCCCGGCCTCCGGACGCCGCAAGGTCGTGCTCGCCACCTCCATCGCAGAATCATCCCTCACAATCGAAGGCATCCGCGTGGTCATCGACACCGGCTGGATGCGCGTGCCGCGCTTCTCGCCCAGCACCGGCATGTCGCGCCTCGAAACCCTGCGCATCACCCGCGACCGCGCCGACCAGCGCCGCGGCCGCGCCGGCCGCCTCTGCCCCGGCATCTGCTACCGCCTCTGGGACGCCGTCACCGACCAGCAGCTCTCCCCCGAAGCCCTCCCCGAAATCTACGACGCCGACCTCGCCCCCACCGTGCTCCAGTCCGCCGACTGGGGCACCGCCGCCCGCGACGGGCTCCCCTGGCTCACCCCGCCCCCCGACGCCGCCTGGCGCTACGCCACGTCCCTCCTCCAGGAGCTGGGTGCGCTCTCCCAGCCCCTGCCGTCAGGGCGTAGGACGCAGGACTCCGGACTCTGCCGACCGCCGACTGCCGACTGCGGACTGCCGGTTCCCTCCATCACCCCGCGCGGGCGCGCCATGGTCAAGGTCCCGGCCCACCCGCGCCTCGCGCACATGATCTTCGAGGCCGCGCACGCCGGCTGCGCCCAGCACGCCTGCCTCCTTGCCGCCGCGCTCACCGAGGCCGCCGCCGACCCCACCGCACGCTATGAGACCGACGCCCGCCGCCTGCTCGACCGCCTCGAACACGCGGCCCGCGACGGCTTCGCCCAGCGCGTGCGGGAACTCGCACGCCGCTGGGGCCACGCCTATCCCGCGCAGGATCGCGCGCACCTCTCCGAAGGCCTGCTGCTCGCCTGGGCCTTCCCCGACCGCCTCGGCCGCCGCCGCGACTCTGCGGGACACTACCTGCTGCGCAGCGGACGCGGCGCGACCCTCGACACCTCGGAGTTGCTCGCGCAGTCGGAATGGCTGGTAGCCGCCGAACTGCAGGACGACACGACCGACGCCAAGATCCGGCTTGCCGCGCCGCTCACCCGCGAGGAGATCGACGACGCCTTCGAACAGGAGTACGAGAGCCGATCGCTCACCTCCTGGGACAAGCGCACCGAGTCCGTGCAGGCCGTCAACCGCGTCTGCCTCGGAGCGATCGTGATCAAGGAGGGCGGCCAAGCGCGGCCCGACCCCGCCGACCTCCTAGCGGCGCTTTTCGAAGGCATCCGGCAGAAGGGCATCGATCAGTTGCCGTGGAGCAAGAGTTCGCGCGCGCTGCAGGCCCGCATCTGTTTCCTGCACCGCACCCTGCCCGAGCAGACCTGGCCCGACCTCAGCGAAGCCGAACTGCTCGCGAACCTCGAGGCTTGGCTCGGCCCCTATTGCGACAGCGTGACGCGCTGGCCCCACGTGCAGGCGCTCGACCTGACCAGCATCCTGCTGAACCGCCTCGACACCTGCGGCGGTTCGCGCAGACTCTTGGACGAACTCGCGCCCACGCACCTGCCCGTGCCGAGCGGCTCGAGCATCCAGGTGCGCTACGACCAGGACGCGCCCTACATGGAGGTGCGCATTCAGGAGGTGTTCGGCCTGACGCAGACGCCCAAGGTCGCGGGCGGCCGTGTGCCCGTCGTGATGCACCTGCTCTCGCCGGCGCAGCGGCCGGTGCAGGTCACGCGCGACCTGGAGAGCTTCTGGGCCACCGGCTACGCCTATGTCCGCAAAGACCTCCGCGGCCGCTACCCCAAGCACTACTGGCCCGAAGATCCCCGCGAGGCCACCCCGACCCACCGCGTCCGCCCGCGGCCTTCTTAATCCTGCCGCAACATGCTGGATTGGAACCGAAAGCGCTTGCACCTTCGATCACTTGTACTCTAAAGTATCGCACATCAATTGTTGGGTTAATAGCGGACTGATATCAGCATTATTAGGAGTGGTTTATGAAAAGCAAGAACGCCTTGATCTCTCTGTCTCCCGTTGCATCCATCGCCTTGGCAACGGCTCTGCTCGCCCAACCCAGCGCCTACGCAGGCAGCGGCAATTGGAATGCCGACGCCAGCGATAACTGGAGCGTGGCCACACGATGGAACCCCGCCGCAGTGCCCGGCACGGCCGCCGGCGACGTGGTCTGCCTGACCAACAACATCACAGCCGCCCGCACCGTGACGATCAACACCACCTCCCGGACCGTAGGCGCCTTGAACATCGGTGACCCGACCACAGCGTTTTTCGGGTTCACGCTTGCGGCGAACGGCGGGGCGAACTTGACGTTCAACAACAATGGCGCAACCGCCGGGCTGGTGCAGACCAACACCACCGTGTCCGACGTCATTTCCGCCCCGCTGGTTCTCGCGGACAACCTGGGCGTCACCAACACGTCCACGCTGACGCTCTCGGGCGTCATCAGCGGTGCGGGCAAGAGCATTACGAAGAGCGGCGCGGGCACGCTGGCCTTGAACGGCGCGAACACCTTCTCAGGCGGCGTGAATCTGAACGTCGGCAAGCTCATCCTCGGCCATGCCGCCGCGCTCGGGGCGACGGCCGGCACGTTCTCGGTCGCCGGCGGCACGACGCTGGACGGCTCCGTCGCCAATCTGGTCATCGCCAACAAAAATCCCGTTGCCCTGAATGGCAACTTCACCTTTACCGGCACACAGAATCTGAACCTGGGCGCCGGCGCCGTCTCCCTTGGATCAACGGCGGGAAGCCGCACGATCACCGTCAGCGCAAACACCTTGACGCTCGGCGGCAGCCTTGCGGATGGCGTGGCCACCAACCTCGCCAAAGCAGGCCCAGGCACGCTGACGCTCGCCGGCACGAACACGTACAGCGGCGGGGCGACCGTCAGCTCGGGTGCGCTGTGTTTCTTGAACACCGCAGCCCAGCCCGGCTCGGGCACGACCACCGTGGCTGCCGGTGCCACCCTCGGTCTGGGCGTCAGCGGCACAGGCGCTTTCACCTCGGCCGACATCGACGCCCTCTTCGCAAACGCCTTCGCCAACGTGAGCATGAATGCGACCGCGCGGGTCGGCGTCGACACCACAGCGGGCTCCTTCACCTACGCAAACTCCGCATCCGGCACCCGTGGCCTGACCAAGCTCGGGACAAACACGCTTTTTCTCTCCGCAGCCAACACCTACTCCGGCGTGACCGCGATCAACGGCGGCGTACTGCAGCTCGACCATGAGAACGCGCTCCCCGGCGGCATCGGGGCCTCTGGCGGCACCAGCCCGCTGACCTTCAACGGCGGCGTCCTCGGTCTGGGCGCGAACGATTTCACCCGCAGCTTAGGGTCGGCGACAACGGTCACCGCCGCCAACTTCACCGGCACCGGCGGCTGGGCCGCCTTTAACGCCGACCGCATCGTCAATCTCGGCGGCAGCGCGACACCTTCCACGATTCTCTGGGGAACGGCGAACACCGGGTTCAACGCCAGGACGCTGCTTCTCGGCGCCTCCACCGCCACCCACACGGTTGATCTGCAGAATCCCATCGATTTCGGTACGAGCGGTCGCACGGTTCAAGTCGATGACGGGGCGGCGGCCACTGACGCTCAACTGAGCGGCGTTCTTGCCGGTGGCGTCGGAGGCAACTTCACCAAGTCGGGAGCGGGCACGCTGGCCATGACCGCCGCGAACACCTATGTCGGAGCAACCACGGTTCAAGGAGGCACGCTCGCGGTGACCGGAGCGGGCAGCCTCTCCGGCATCGGGTCGACCGCCGTTCAAGGCGGAACGTTGGCGGTGACCGACACGGGCCGCATCGGCACGCTCGGGACGAATGCCCTTTCCGTGGGGGCTAACAACTTTGCCGGTGTCCTTCAGTATTCCAGCAGTGCCACCAGTTGCTTTGCCTCCGCCTCGATCGGCAGTTCAATTGCCAATGGCACACTGAACCAGACGGCGGGGTTCATTAGCGTAACAGGAAATGTCAGCATGGTGGTGGGTGCCGACGGCTACGGAACCATCAATCTGAGCGGCGGCACCCTGGCCGTGGGAGGCGCGCTCAATGTCGCCCAGCGCGGCATCTATCCCGCGACCGTCAATCTCAGCGGCACAGGCGTCCTGACGGCCGACTCGTTGGTGGTCGCCGACTTCAGCACCAGCAGCACAACCTCCTACAAGCCCTCTTACGGCCAGTTTACTCAGAGCGGGGGAACCGCCACGGTGGGTTCGCTTGTGATCTCCAAAACATCGACAGACAGCAACGTCCACGAGGGAACGGTTGACCTCAACGGCGGCACGTTCAATGTCGGCTCCATCGCCGGAGGCTTAGCCACAGGCGTAGGTGGCACCAATACGAGCACGTTTAACTTCAACGGCGGCACGCTCCGGCCCACGGCCAACAGCGCCACATTCATGCAGGGACTCACCGCCGTGAACGTGAAAGGCGGCGGCGCGATCATCGACACCGACGGCCGCGACATCACGATCGCACAAGCGCTCCAGCTTGCGGCCGGGATTACGGCCGCGCCCCTGACCAAGAACGGCGCGGGCACGCTGACGCTCACCGGAACCAACACCTTTGTCGGCCCCATCACGGTCAACGGCGGCGCGCTGGTGCTGGCCGGACCGAATGTCCCGGTGCTGCCGACCACCATCACCAGCGGCACGCTGACGCTTTCCGGCACCGCGCAGTTGTGTGGCGGCAACTACGCGGCCGCCATCACCAATAACGGCGCGCTCGTTTTCGCCAGCAGCGCCGACCAGACGCTGAGCGGCAACCTCAGCGGCAGCGGCAGCCTGACCCAATCGGGCAACGGCACGCTGACGCTCACCGGCGCCACACCGTATTCCGGCGCAACGGCTGTCGACGCCGGCAAGCTGGTCGTCAGTTCCGACGGCTCCCTCGCCGGCAGCGCGGTGTCCCTCGCCTCCGGTGCGACGCTCAGCCTGCGGGTGCTCGCCAGCGACGGCCAGTGGGGCTGCAAGTCCCTGACTTTGGGCAGCGGCACCACCACGGCCGAATTCCGGTTCTACGGGGCGACGCCCAGCACGACCACGGCGCCGCTGCTGGTCGGCGGCGACCTCGTCAACAACGGCACGCTGAACGTCACGGTGGCGGGCACAAGCGTAGCGGTCGGAACCTATCCGCTCATCCGCTACACCGGCTCGCTGACAGCAGGAACATTGGGAACCGTGACCTTGCCGAATGGCGGGGTCGGCACGCTCGTCAACAACACCGCAGACAGCACCATCGACCTCGCGGTCAACACGGCGAGCGCCCCGCTCGTCTGGAACGGCGGCACCGGCGTCTGGGACATAGACACCTCCGACAACTGGGCGGGCGGCCTCACGTATCACGACGGCGACGTCGTGCGCTTCGATGACACCACCACCGGCACGGCGCCTTTCACCGTCAGCTTGGCCGCCAACGTGAATCCGGGCAACGTAACCGTCGACAACCCGCAGAACACCGACTATACGCTCGCAGGCCCGGGCGCGCTCGCAGGCGAAGTCGGCCTGTTCAAGAAAGGCGCGGGCACCCTGACCCTCGCCGCCGCAAACACCTCCAGCGGCGGACTGGCCCTCGACAGTGGCGCCGGCACCGTGAATGCGGCGCTGAGCGCCACCCAAGACAGCCTCGGCACCGGCCCGGTCTCCGTCGGCAGCGGGTCAACCCTGGTTCTTGACAATGCCAATACCGCCAGCGCAACCGTCACGAAAGCGAATGCCTTCAGCGGCACCGGCTCATTGACACTGACGTTCGCAGCGAACGCGACGGCCCGCTCAACCGCCTTGTCCGGGCTGTCAGGTTTCGCTGGAACTGTGCAGGTGGGCAGCGCAGGCCCTGCCACGGGCGACAAGTTGGATGCCAGCGGCACGGTAGCACCCGATGCGACGTTGCAGATCGCGGACGGCCACACGCTGCTGGTCGGCAGCGACGGCGCGCCGGCCAGCTTCGGCTCGATCTCCATGCGCGGCGCAGGCAACGCGGAAAACCGCGGCGCCCTACGCATGGCAGCGAACGCCAGCACGCTGGCAGGGCCGCTCGCGCTGCTCGGCAATACCACCCTCGCCAGCGACTCGGCCGGCGCGCTCCTCACCGGCTCTATCACCGGCACGGCCGGCGCGGGCGCGACCAATATTCTCACCCAAGGGACGCCCGCCTCTGCCGCCGGCTGCACCCTGAGCGGCGCCATCAGCGACGGCGCAAACGGCGGCAAACTCGCGCTGACACAGACCAAGGGCGTCCTGACCCTTTCCGGCGCGAACACCTATAGCGGCGCGACCACGATCAACGGCAACGGCACGTTACAGATCAGCGCGGTCGGCGCCCTGCCGAGTACCGGCGTTGTCGTCCTCGGAGGCACCAACGGCGCAGGCAACCTCGCCCTCGGGGCCTTCAACCAGACACTCCCCAGCCTCATAGCCGTCAGCACGGGTGCGGCAATGAACAACCTGGTCACCATCGCCCCCGGACAGGAGCTTGTCATCAACGGATCCAACGGGCTCCTCGTCGGGCTGGATACCAACAGCACGACCAAGGTCAAGATGGCGGGTGGCGGAGCTTTGGTGGTCAACCACGCCTCCGCGAACGTCCAGGTCGGCAAAGCCCAGCCGAGCGAGTCGACCAGCAACACCAGTACGCTCGACCTCTCCGAGCTTTCCAGTGTGACACTGGGCAGCGGGGCCGCCCCGATCAATGAACTCCGCATCGCCTACGGACAACTGTGTACCGCAACGCTGACGCTCTCCAACACCAGCAACCTCCTCACGGCCACAGCCCTGCAGGTCGGGAACTCCCTCCAGTTGAACGCGGGGTCGGGCGGCACGCTGATACTCGGCGCGGGCGCCAATAGCTTATCAGCGAACACAGTCATCATCGGCCTGTACAAGGGTATCGGCACGATTAAATTCGCCTCGCAGGCCGCCGGTAGTCCCGGAGCCGTGACCATCGGCGGCAAGACCCGTGACACCGTTGATTTCACGATCGGCAGCAAGGGCGGCATGGCAACCGGCGCCAATCCGACAGGTACCCTCGACCTGCGCGGCCATGTCGCCACCGTCACGGCAGGCGCGGTCACGCTCGGCAAGGAGGACAACCCGTCGTACTGGAACGGCGGACTTAACACAAATTTCTTCAGCAGCACCATCGGTACCCTCGCCTTCGATGCCGGCGACTTCACCGTCACGAACCTCACCATGGCCGCCAAGACCGGCGGAAGCAAAGGCTCGGCGATTGCCACGCTCACCGTCAGCGGCGGCGTGTTCACCGTCTCCTCCGGAGCCGCCTTCACGCTCGCTTCTCAAGCCGGCTGGGGCAGCGCCACGGGCACCCTGAATGTCGTCGGCGGCACCTTCCGCTCCTTCGCCGACATCCGCACCGGAACCAGTAACTGCGTCAGCACCGTGAACCTCGACGGCGGCACGCTGGACATGACCGGCCGCGCCATCGGCCTGGGCACCCGGACGGGCATCGTTTTCAACGCGCGTTCCGGCACGCTGATGAACCTCGGCTCGTATAACAACGGCGCTCCGCTCATCAAGACCGGTAGCGGCACGCTGAGCTTCGCCGGCACCAACACCTACTCGGGCGCCACGATCGTGAGCAACGGCACGCTCCGCCTGACCGGCCCGCTCTGCCTGCCGCCGACCGCAGACCTCTACCTCGCGGCCGGAACCACCACCCAGCTCGACTATGACGGCAGGCTGCCCATCCGAACGCTGTTTGTCGACGGCGTCCGCAAGATGGGCAGCCTCTACGGGCAGGACAAACTCGCGCCTTACCTCTCAGGAACCGGCTTCTTGGAGCTGGCCTCCCCAGGCACGTTGATCCTGTTGAAGTGATAGCCGCATTAGAATGCAACCGGCCAGGTGGCGCGGCACTCGTCCGCATAGAGGCCGATCTTCTCGGCTGGGATCTTTTGGAAGCCCACCTTGAAGGCGGGTGAATCGTCTTTGAGACGGAAGTCGAGCGCCTTCTCGTCCACGAATTTCGGATCGATGTCGAGCAGGTTGAACTGGAGAACAAGATACGGATTGGCCTTCTTTTCGATGCCGTCCCACTTGCCCTTCCACTGGATATTGCGCGATACCACATTGCCCTTGGGCGCGGAACGGTCGGGATCGTCGAGCACTGTCAGCAACTGGGGATAGCGCGAGCGCCAAGGCTCCTCCCGGAACGGCAGCGCCTCCAACTGCTTGGCGAGCGTGGTGTGGAACTCCGACTGCCAGCCCAGACCGCGCGCGTCGATGTGAACCGCCGGGGTGCAGTCGACGAAGATGTTGTTTTCGATGGTCGTGTCGTCCCCGCCGCCGATGAAGGCCGCGCGGGTCACGCGGTAGAAGATGTTGCCAAAGATGCGCGCGGACGAGAACTGGTCGTCGAGGTAGACGCCCACGCACCCCTTGCCCTCATACCCCGTGATGTCGTGCAGGTAGTTGTAGCGGATCTCATGTCCGCGCGCGGCCCAGTCGCGTCCGCAATACAGCGCGCCCGCGTCGTTGGAGCGCGTCACGACGTTGTGGATCTCGTTGAATTCGATGACGTGCTCGTTGCCGCTGAAGCCGATCGCCATGTGCGGCGCATCGTGAATTAGATTGTGCGCCGCGCGGTTGCCCACGCCGTTAAGACGGATACCCGCGCAATAGACCGGCTTCCACAGACTGTAGTGGTGGATATGGTTATTCTCGGCCACCAGTCCGCCGGGCGCGAGCGTCTTGCGGTCGCCGCCCGTCAGGCTGATCCCGCCCTGCGCCGTCTGGTAGATGTCGCAGCCCGCGACGCGGTGCCGCAGTCCCGACGCGCTGACCGCCGAGCCGCCCACGTTGCGGATCACGCAGCCGAGGATCTGACAGTCACTGCCGCCGGACACCGTGACCGCCGTGCCGCGGCACCCCTCGAGCGTAAAGCCGCGCAAGGTCACAAAGTTCGCTTTCTCTATCTTGACCAGGCCCGGCAGCACCGAAACAATGGCTTTGCCACTGACGAGATCAGCGGCAGGCGGCCAAAAGTAGAGGATGCCGCTCTCGCGGTCCAGATACCACTCGCCCGGCTGATCCAGTTCGCAGAGCAGATTGAAGGCGTAATACCACTGGCCTTTGCGGAAACCGAAATCGTGCTGCGGCTTCGCGGGGAGCGTGATGATTCGCTTTTCCGTGTCGATCGACTCCACGCGGTAGCGCTGGTCGGCCCAGTCCCAAAACCAGTAGCCGTGCAGCATCACGTCGCGCTCGCCTGTCCAGCGCTTCGGGCGGTCGCCTTCGTACGCGAACGTGCCGACTTTGCTGCCCTTCTGACCGTGAATCGCATGGCCGTCTTGAACGCTCAGCTCGCCGACCTTCACCGTGCCGTTGTTCGGCCAGCGGGCAAGCGTCATGGGCTGGTCATTGAAGAACAGCTCCAGACCCGGCGAGGAGGTCGTCCAGGCCGAATCGGATTTCATCTGACCCAGATCGGTCACGCCCAGGGCCTTGAGATCCGCCTGCCACACGTTGGTGCGGGCCGCTTCGTCGAGCCGCGCCAGCACTGCGGCGTCTGCCACACGCGTCCAGCCGGTGACGATCCGCCCGCCGACCAGCCGCACATCCTCTCCTTTGCGCGCCCGGTAAACGACCGGCGCGTTGCTCGCGCCGCCATCCGCTTCCGCCAGCGCAAAAGGCTGCGCGAGCTGATACGCGCCGCCACGAAGCTCGACCGTAACCCCACCACCGGGCAGCGGGCCTTTCGCCTTCAGCTCACGCACCGCGTCCCGCGCCCGTCCCAGCGTGGCGAACGGCTTCGTTTCGGTGCCCGGATTGGCGTCGTCGCCGTCCGTGGCAACCGTGAACTCCGCAGCCCATGCCAAAGGCCCCACCAGCAGTGCCGACAACAAAACCACACGCGCATGACCCATCTTAAATGCCCTCGCCTTTCACTTTCCGCAAGGCGTCACGGGCCGCCTCCGGATGGTTTTTTTGAATCGCAGTCGCGATCCGTTCGACCGCCTGCGCCGCTTCCGCGCGAACGCCGGGGTCGTCGAGCAGCGGAAGCGCCAATGCCAACGCGTCGGGATGCGCAACGCCCGCCAACGTGCTCACGATCATCTTGCGCTCCGCGACCTCCTGCGTGCCCGCAAGCATCTGCCGGTAACGCCCGATCAGAGCCGCATCCGGCTGCGCGTTCCCTTCGCCCGCTATCCGGATCAGGCCGCGCAACGCCAGCGCATGCTGCTCCTGGCCCTCCGGTTTCTGATACACGCCGACCAGGGTGTCCCATGCGGCCACGCTGCGCCACGCGGCCAGCGTACGCAAGGCCGCCGCACGCCTGCTGGCGCTGCCGCCCGTCAATGCTTGTTGCAGCGACACCAGCGACGCCGAGTCGCCGCCATCAGCGATACGCGCCAGCGCCTGGTTCGCCGCGCGTGCCACCTCCTTGTCCGGGTCGCACGCGTATTCCAGCAACGCGTCAACGGCAACGCCCCCAGCGCGGCGGGAAAGAACGGCCATCAGCGGCAGCTTGTCCTTGCCCGCCGCCTGACGCAGCGCGGCGCACACCGCAAGATCCGTCTTGGCGCCCCCTTGCAGGCTGGCCAGCGCGAGCTGGATGTCCTTCGTCTCGTCAGGCGATGCGCTCCGCGAGAACGCCGCAGCCAGCAGCGGCACGGCCGACTCGTCTTCGAGCCGACCCACAGCCGCGATGGCCGCACGCCGCACGCGCGGCTCCGCCGCCCCCACCTGCGCGCGCAACAGCGCACGCGCGTCCGCGTCGGCACGGCTCGCAAACGCTTCGACCATCAGGACCTGCTGGTCAGGTGCGAGCTGGGATAAGAGTGTGCCGAACGTTTTCGAGACGCCCTCGCTGCGCATGTCGGGTATGCGGGCGATCGCCACTGCGGCCAAAACGGGATCAGCAGGTTTTGCACCCAACAGCGTGCGCGTCCTCTGTAGGCCGCCGTCCGCGTCGGCGCGCAGCAGCAGGCCGAACGCGCCGCGCCGGATGTTTGCAGGACTCTCCATCTTCAGCAAGTCCTCGCAGCTCGCGGCCGCCGCTGTCCGGTCTCCTGCCGCAGCCTGTTGTTCCGCATGGCTCAGCGACGCCTCCGCAACGGCGTCGGCCGTGGCAGCCGTGGCGCCTTTTCGCAGTGCGGCCACGGCGGCGCGTGCGGAAGGGTCGTTGATCGCGCCGAGCGCCCGGATCGACGCGCGCGCCACGACGGCATCGCTGTCGTGCGCCAGTCCGTCAAGCGGCTTCACGGACGCGGCCTCTGCGCGATGCCCCAGCGTGCCGACGAGCTGTAGCCGGGCGCCCCCCTTTGACTCGGGCAAGGCGGCGCGCAAAAGGTCGCCCGCCTTCTCCGTCCTCAGTCCTTTGAGCGCCAGACAGGCAATGCCGACCGTCTCCTCTTGTTTGAGCAACGCTCCGAGAGCCGGCAATGACGCCTCCGAGCCGTATACGGCCAAATGCGAGCAAGCGAAGCGTTTCGCCTCGAATGGGGTGTCCGGCGCGAGCAGCCGCAGCAGCGCAGATTCCAGTCCGGCGCGCCGCTCCGGCACGCCGACGGACTCGCACAGCAGCCGCTCGAAATCGCGCAGCGGTTCCACGCTTGCACCTGACTCGTACTTCGCTGCCTGAATGACGAGCGCGTCTAGGTCGGCGGCGGCCTTGACCGGCGCCGGATAGAGCAGAAGTCCTGCGGCGATCATGAAAACGGGGTGTATCAATTTCATCTTGTCGCTCCTTACACGCACCACGGCGCACGCGGTTCACGCCACATCATCCGGTTGGCCTCGTCGTTGTCGAACTGCTCTCTGCCCGGATCCCACTTGAGCTTACGGTTCAGCCGGGCGCTGATGGTCATGGCCCCCACGATGCTCTGCGCGCGATGGCCGACCTCCGGATTGCAGATCGTGGGCCGCCGGCTGCGGATCGAGGAGAGCAGATTGGAGATGTGGTCACCCGCGTTGTCCCAGCCCGCGCCGGCCCGGCTGCGCAGCCCGAGGATGGAGGCGGGTTGGGCGGTCACGAGATCCGTGTCGTCATCCACCTGTATCCACCCCTCGTCGCCGATGTAGCGGATGTAGCGGTCCTTGAACCCGCCGCGCTGGTAGATGACGCCGTTCACGCCGCTGGCGTAGCGGCAGCGGAACGTGCCCGAGATCGCTGTCTCGCTCATGAACTTGACGGGGTCGGGCCAGACGATGTCCGACGTCTCGAACTCGACCGG
>CAYMLQ010000054.1:0-23169 GCA_964390795.1 uncultured Lentisphaeraceae bacterium | reverse complement strand
CGGCCGGCTCGCTCAAGCAGCTCGACCCGCGCGAGGTCGCCCGCCGCCCGCTCGATGCCGTGCTCTACGCCGCCGGCGCCGTCAAAGGCGCCGACTTCCCCACCCACAGCGGCCTGCTCAAGCGCCTCGGTGACTGGGGCTTCAAGACCCCGCCGTGGCTGCGCCTCTGCGTGGATCTCCCGGCCGTGCTCGCCGCCATCGACGAACTCGAGTCACAGCGCCACACCTTCCCTTTCGAAATCGACGGCGCGGTCGTCAAGGTCAACCGCCGCGACCTCTACCCGCAGCTCGGCGCCACAGCCAAGTCGCCCCGCTGGGCGCGCGCCTTCAAGTACGAGCCCGAGCGCGCCGAGACCCGCATCTGGAAAATCACCGTGCAGGTCGGCCGCACCGGCGTGCTCACGCCCGTCGCGGAACTCGAGCCCGTGCTGCTCGCAGGCTCGGAGATCGCCCGCGCCACGCTCCACAACGCCGACGAGATCGCGCGCAAGGATATCCGCGTCGGCGACCGCGTCTGGGTCGTCAAGGCCGGCGACGTGATCCCCGCCATCGAGAGCGTGATCGCCGAGAAGCGCGACGGCTCCGAGACCCTGTTCGCCATGCCCGACGCCTGCCCCGTCTGCGGCGGCCCCGCGGCCCGCCTCGGCGACGAGGTGGCCCACCGCTGCACCAACCCCGCCTGCCCCGCGCAGCGCGTCGGCCGCCTGGAGCACTTCGCCTCGCGCGACGCGCTCGACCTCCGCGCCATCGGCGGCAAGGTCGCCGAAGCCCTCGTCGCGCAGGAGTGGGTCAAGGACCCGCTCGACCTCTTCTCGCTCACGCTGTCGCAGCTCGAGGAGTTCCGCCTCGGCGACGCGGCCAGCGGCACGCGCAAGTTCGGCAAGAACGCGCAGACCGCGCTGGAGTCGCTCGAGTCCGCTCGGTCGCTGACCCTCGACCGCTGGCTTTTCGCCACCGGCATCCCGAGCGTCGGCGTCACCGTGGCCGAGCAGATCGCCTCGGCCCACGCCCGCTTCTCGGAGCTGCCAAACTCGCCGATCCTGTCCGCCGTGCTACGGCTCAACGAGCTGTACGACCTTGCGGCCACGGAGAACCCGCGCTCCACGCTCAACCGCCCGAAGGACGAGGCCGAGCGCGAGGAGCGCCAGACGCGCTACAACCGCCTCTGCGGGGAGATCGGCGTGCGGGGCGACGACCTGGTCGCCGCAGGAGTGGCCACCAAGACGCCCGGCACTGCTTTGCCTTCACAATACCTATGCGTCATCAAGACCGAGGCGGCTAAAGCCGTTCAGGCCTTCTTCGCCTCCGACTACGGCCGACGCTACGTCGAACGCCTGCTCGCTCTGGGCATCGACCCTCAGGCCAAGCCGATAGCCGCGCCTGCCGCAGACGCGCCGCTCGCGGGCGTGACCTTCGTGCTGACCGGCACGCTCTCGCTACCGCGCAACGAGTTCGCTGACCGCATCAAAACCGCGGGCGGTATCGTGCAGGAGGCGGTCTCCAAGAACACGCGCTACCTCGTGGCAGGAGCCGAAGCGGGCGGAAGCAAGCTCACCAAAGCCCGCAGCCTTGGCACCGAGATCCTCGAAGAGGCTGGCCTCCTCGCCCTGCTCGCCGGCACCAACACAGCCACACCAACCTCCGCGCCCTCTAAACCCGCTCCCGCAAAGTCAAAACCGGCCGACGCGCCGTTCCGCCAGCAGGAATTATTCTAGCGCGCCTGTTCGCGCTTGCCTTCTTCGATCTGCAACTGTAATCTAGTTGCTTTCTTAAAAGGAGGACTAAGCGTATCCGACAACGTGTGGGACTAAGCGTAAAAGACGAAGGGTTCGTATCATGAAAGACGTCGAATTGTTGACCTACAAGGGCTACACCGGTTCGATTGCTGTCAGTCAGGAAGATGAGTGCCTGTATGGCCGCATCGCGTTCATTGCGGATCTCGTCACCTACGAAGGCGATACCGTTCGTGAATTGAAGAAGGCCTTCGAGTCCGCCGTAGACGACTACCTGGCCACCTGTGCTGCGGTGGGCAAGCAACCACTCAAGAGCTGTAGCGGCACGTTCAATGTCCGCATAGGCCCTGAGCTGCACATGGCCGCCCTCATTGCGGCCAAACAAGCGGACACCTCTCTTAACGATTTCGTCAAACAGGCCGTTTCCGACAAGGTCGCGTACCCGCTGAGTCATATACCCTTTCATCCGCAACCGTATTGCGCCGCCGAGAGCGGTGAAGCAGCCGCACCCCATGCAACTGCGGCTCAACAGGCGCGGTCGGGTGGACACGGAGAACCGCTTTACACCGCTGGCAGTGAAAAATCGCGGGGCGCTAAGTCCTTTGACCGAAGTCGCCTTCCAGCAGGCCCTTGAACGACAGGTCCTCGTCCAACTCAGGCCAATGCAGCCCACAGGGTGAAACCTCAATCTTGCCTAACTGTTCCGGCGTCCCCTTGGACAGACGGGGATTCTCTGCGACGGGGAAGCTGATCTCCACCCCGCTGAGCATCCGGATGACGATCCGGCCGCCGACATACCGCGCGGACTTGACTGCCTTATCCGAAGTGTTCATGCCATTTCTCCACTTACCCCATCCCCGCAAGCCCCTCCGCCCCCTCCGGCAGGCGCAACTCGCGGCGCAGGCGAACCGCGAGGTCTTCAGCCTCCTGCTGCGTCGGCACGTTGGTGGCGACGGTGATGCGGCTAAACAGATAGCGCCATTGTGCTTTCTTGTAGCGCGACGCCGTGTTCCGCTCGATCACGACGTCGTACCAGGTCCGGCCGCCGCTCGTGGTCGTATCGCCGAGGTTCACCCCTGTGGCGCTCGCGCAGGGGCAGCTCCGCGACCAAGGGATAACGAACAACCGCGCGCGCTGGTGAATGACCCCTTTTTCGATCCACGTGCGCCGGGAGATCAGGCCGCGAACGCCGATGAGCAGGAACAGCAGACCGAAAAGCCCGAAGACCCCCACCATCAGGCAGACGCCAAAAGCCATCACGAGCGGGATCAGCCGGAACAGGTTCTGCCAACCCTCCGCATGACGCATGACGGCTTTAACCAATCCCGGCAGGGCGTTGCAGGGCACGAGCACCACGACCGCCAGCATCCCGAGCCCGATGATGCCCGGCACGAGGCTAAGCCCTTTCTGCATCCCTTCAGATTCGCAGACGTACATCGTTCCTTCTTGCCCGTGTTCCATCCGAATTCGCCGGTGTTGCCCCGTGTCGTGCAAGAACGCGTCCAGATTCTTCTCGGTGTTTGGAGCACCCCTCACGGTCCGGTCGCTGTCCGCCGTTCGAAAGACAGGCACCTGAAACGTCATGTCCAGATCCGGCCCGGCGAGACGCGCGAAAACCCGCAGCTCCCACTGAATGTCGACGCTGGTATTCCCTTCTCGCTTGGAGTCCGTCTCGTCGGTCAGACCGTACGGAATCGTGAAGTCGAACGGGATGGCGCAGTGACCGTCGTGACAGAGGGAAGCGTTCGCGGTGACCCTGAGGGTATGCGCCCATTCGCGGTCAATCGACAGGTGGTCGCTGCTGTCGCCTTTGCCGGTGATGGACGTTCGGGTTTCGCAGACCAGTTCCATCCGCACGTCGGTGTCCTGCGGAAACGCCTCCGGCAACAAGACTTCGCCGCGGAAATGGCCGCCGATCACGCCCGGCACCGACCGCATGCGCACACGGCAGCCGCCGAACCTGAGCCAGCGGGCTGTGGCGATCAGAGCAACGACCGCGAAGACCACGCCAACGGCCGCGAGCCCGTAAGGGAACAACACCTCCCAGCGCACCCTTTCGAACCTCAGCATGTGCGGTGCCTTGAGCGCAATACCCGCAACCACGCCGGCAAACACAAATGCCGTAATCCAGAATACAGTCGCCCTGGCACCCAGACCGGACCGGCAGATTCCGCCGCGCCAGCGTCGATGTTCCCACGGACTTTTTCGCTGTTCCATGAATGTCCTTTTGCAGCGGCAGCCCGGAAAACGGCCACCTTCCGCCCGCCCCTCAGCGTCTCCTTTTCCCAACGATGCGTAACGTACTATATCCCGAGATGTCTTGCACGCCCCTTTTCACCGTCCTGCCGCACGTGAAACACGTCCGCCACCGTTGGTCACAACCCGCTTCCCACCCGCTTCCGTGACCGAATCAGGTTGCACATCCGTCGGAACATGGTATTCTGAAAATCAATGGTTCGGGCCGGATTCATCTTCCGTCGGAGTGCAGGCCAACACAGTGGATATTTTTTCAGGAGAAACGTTATGACTTCACGCATTTGCCGCATTCTCGTGGCTTCCAGTCTGGCCGTGGCTATGGCCGGCTGCGCGAACATGGATATGGCCAACCTGAGCGCGCTGTTGGGCGGGGACTCCGGCGGCGCGCTTTCCGTCGAGACGATTGTTGCCGGCCTCAAGGAGGCCCTCACCGTCGGCACCCGGAACGCCGTCACCCAAACCTCGAAAGCCGGCGGATATCTGAACAACGCCCGCCTCCGAATCCCCCTTCCCCAAGAGTTGCAGACCGTTGGAAAAACCATGCGCTCCGTCGGACTTGGCTCGCTGGTTGACGATTTGGAGGGCAAGATGAACCTGGCCGCGGAACAGGCCGCCGCTCAAGCCACGCCCGTATTTGTAGGCGCCATCCGTCAAATGACATTCGCCGACGCCAAAAACATCCTTTCGGGTAAGGACACCGCCGCTACCGATTATTTCCGCGAGAAGACCCACGCCCAGTTGCGCACTTTGTACAAGCCGATCGTGACCACCTATACGGATCAGTCCGGCGCCGCGCGCGCCTACAAATCGCTCATGGACCGCTACAGCCAGATCCCCCTCGTGCCCAAACCGCAGCAGACTTCGCTGGATGAGTTTGTCACCGACAAGGCGATCGGCGGACTCTTCACCGTTCTCGCGGACGAAGAAGCAAAAATCCGCAAAGACCCCGCCGCCCGCACCACCCAACTCCTGCGCACCGTTTTCGGGCGCTGAGACAGTAGAAAGACCCAGAGACCCCATGATCATGCAAGACCCCATTGACGACGACAAGATCGCCCAGATCGACGCCGAGCTTTTCCAGATTTTCATTGAGGCGATGGATACGGCTCTGGCCGGCAAACGCGACACCTCGGTTGCCAAACAGGCCGCATCCGAAGCGCTGTTCTGCGACTCGCTGGAGGCATCGACCGACGAGGAAGAATGGGATCTGCTGACGCATGCGCTGGATGCCGACCCCGGCAACGTGGACGCGCTGCTGACCCTGCTGGATTATCTCGTGGTTACATTAGACGAGGAAATCGCCGCCTTGCGCAAGATCGTGGCCTTGGGCGAGCGGCGTCTGGGCAAGAAGGGCTTCAAGGCGTTCGCCGGAAACTTCTGGTTAGCGCTCGAGACGCGCCCCTACATGCGGGCGCGGGCTTGGCTGGCCGATGCGCTGCACGAGGCAGGCAAGACCGAGGAGGCCCTCGCCGAACGGGAAGCGCTGCTGAGCCTGAATCCGGGCGACAACCAAGGCATCCGGCACGTGCTGCTGCCCACCTATCTGGAGAACGCGCGCCTTGACGACGCCGGCCGACTACTCGGAGCGCACAAGGACGAGTGCGGCGCACACACGGTCTTTGCCTGGTGCCGGGCGCTGGAGCGTTTTCTTTGCGGCGACGAGCCTGGAGCCCAAGCGGCGGTGGCCGGAGCACGCAAGCAGAACGGTTTCACCGAGGCGTATCTGGTGGGACACCGGAAATCCCCCAAACTGCTGCCCGACGCATATGCCGCAGGCAGCAAAGAAGAGGCCGAGTGTTTTGCCGATTCCCTGAATAAGGCCTGGGGCGCACACCCCTCCGCACTGAAATGGCTAGCCGCACAGCCCAAGGCCGGTAAATGAGTGCGCGGCTCGAAACGGAAACGACATGGATTATCTTCAGCTCCTCTTTAATATCCTGCTCCTGCTTCTCTGGGTCCGACTCTGGTCGGCACCCTCAAAGGAGTTTTATTTCAATCCCTTTCTTTCGGGCACCGTACGCCTGACCGACTCGGTATTCGCGTTCCTCCGTCCTGTTCTCAACCTGCCGGAGGCCGTCACGGCGGTGTTGCTCATCCTGTTCACGGTCGCCTTCAAGACGCTCCTCATCGGAAGGATGGGCGGCCAGTGGTCCATTCCCTTCGGGGGGCTATTCCGTTTTTCCCAGCCGGTGGCGGGCGAACATTGGGGTCCGCACTTTCTGTACAGCGCCTTGCATTTTGCCGCATTCCTGATCCGGCTCTGGAGCGTCTTCCTGTTGGTGAAACTCCTCACGCTACAGCAGCGCACAAGCCGTGCCGCCGAGGCGTTCGCCTTTTTCTCGCGACCGTTCTCGCGCCTGCCGCTGCTCGCGCAGCCTGCGGTTCTGGTTGTGCTGCATGTGGCTTTGGCGTTCGCCGTCTCCCGCACCGGCACGCTGAGCACGATCGCGCAGGTCGGGCAGGAGGCACAGGCCGTCGCCGTCTCGCCCTTCATGACAGGCCCGCTCTTCGCCCAACTTCTCAAAACCGGCTGGCTTGCGGCGCTCTCTTTCGCGGACGCGCTCGCGCTGCTGACCCGGACGCTCTTCATCCTGATCATCGGCAACTTCGGTGCAGCTATCTTGCAGGCGCAGGGCGCTGCGATCATCTGCCACGAGGGCGTCGAACTGCTGCTGGGGCGCTTTGCCCGCAATCGCGCCGCCACCGGCATGGGGTTCGACTTCACACCGCTCATTTTCTTTTTCGTCGTAGACATGATGTACAACGCCATCCGGCAGGGGCTCTTCAACCTGATCCAATCCCCGTATTTCAACTAATGCGGGCGAGCCCGCCTCACGTGCCTCATGAACTGGCTTCATCCATTAAGCGATGGCTGCGTGCTGACCGTTAAGGTTACCCCGCGCGCCAACAAATCGGAAATCGCCGGCGCGGAGTCCGACTGGCTGCGCGTCCGGCTGCAAGCGCCGCCCGTGGACGGCAAAGCCAACGCGGAACTCGCGGCCCTGTTCGCCAAAACCTTTGGAATTTCCAAACGCGCCGTCGAGCTTCTCGCCGGCGACACTTCGCGCCTGAAGCGCGTCAAGCTCCACGGCGTGACCGCCGACCAGATCGAGTCACACCTGCCCCTCCCCAAACAGTAGCCGTCATCCAACCCCACAAGGAGAGCCCGATGACCAGAGGAATGCGTGGTTTAATCATTTTCAACAGGCGGCGTCCGTGCTGTCTGACAACGCTTCGGATTCTGGCACTGGCCGGCTGGTTCACCTTTGCGGCTGCCCTCACCGGCTTCGCGGAGCCCTCTGTTTTCGACATGCCCGGCCTGCAGCTCCGCCACCTTCACCTGCTGGCGCTGATGGACGCCTCGCACGAGCAGAAGGACTACGCCGCCATGGAGTCGGCCTGCCGCGAGGGCGTGCAACTCGGCACGACGGGCGATCTCTGGATCTACAACCTCGCCTGCGCTCTGGCTCTGCAAGGGAAAACGCAAGAGGCGCTGGCAGCCCTCGACCAGTCGATCGCCGCCGGCTTTATCGACACGGATCATGTCACCCAAGATCCCGATCTCGCCTCGCTGAGAGACACGGATGCGTTCAAGCAGAGGCTCGCGAAAATGACCGCACGCAGCACGGAGGGCGCGGCCGACAGAACCGCTCCTGCGGCGATGCGCCCTGACGCGGCCCTGTCAGTCACCCAGTCCTCTTCCAATACGCTGTGGAGTTTTCAGATGGGAATCTTCCACGCCTTTATCGCCGCTCAGCCCACCAACCCGCCCGCCGCTTACCACGGCCCGGAAGCCCCCGCGATCAACGCCTGGCTCCGCGACGGCACTGCCGCAGGCTGCGCCAGCCTGCTGTACGCCAACCGCGACAATAATACGCAACCGGTGGACGTTTCCCTCTATCCAGGCCTGCTCCGTCTCGCCTACGCGCGCGAGATGATTGACCGCCGCCTGCACCTCGGACTGCCCAACACGCTGTTCGCCGTTGAGAACGGCGCGTCGCTGGTACCCGTCATCGGCAACTCCTCCATGGGCTACCTGAACTCGCCGTACTGGCGCAGCCAGCCGCGCGCCATCTGCGGCGACCCGCGCCAGATCGCCCTGCAGTCGGTCTTCCTGCTGGGCAACCAGCTCTATTTCTATCCCGCGTACAGCGACTACGATCCAGTTACCGGCGACCTTTTCCCCGCGAACACGCCTTACGGCTTCGCTGTCGCGGGAGCGAATAACGCCGAGCAGCCGTTCGTTGCAGCCGCCTTCGCCGCGCTCGCCTCACTCCGCCCCGAAGCGCGTTCCGAACTCACGCGCACCGGGCTGCTCATGCCCACCCTGCAGATGCTTTTTCGTGCCTCCCAGCGCACCGTCAAAACTCGGCAGGACTACCTTTCAGGCATCGCCCACCCGTCGGTCTTTCAGTCTGAAAACCTCGACACCGCCCGACTCGTGCAGATGGCCCACGCCCTGACAACCAACGACCTGCCGCCCATCGTCGTGCTGAGCGTCATGCGCGAAACCCAGATGATCCCGGACCGCGACTTTTTCGACCTGCTTCGCACCGAACGCCAGTTCGACTCGCCGCTGGCGATCGCTCGCGTCTTCAGGGGCGCGGCGCGTACGCGCACCATCGAGGCGAGGGCTCAATGCAAGCGCGCCGACGCCAAGCTGCACTGGCTCGTGTTGCAAGGCGACACCAATAAAATTTCGTTCACGCCCTGCCCGACCAACAGCGCCCTCATGACGCTCAACGTCGCCTATCACGAGCCCTTTGCGTCGCCCATCGGCAACGGCAAGACCATCCTGAGCGCGCGCGTCGACATCGGCGTCATCGCCGAAACCGCCGCCGGCTTCTCGCTGCCCTCCTTCATCAGCGTCTATTTCTTGGGCAACGAGCGCCGCACGTACAGCGACGACGGCAGGATCCAAAGCATCGACTACACCCGCCGCCAGCCCGGCTACAGCGACCCGCTGATGAGCTATACGCGCAACTGGAAAGACCGCTACCATTATGACGCCCAGGGCAACCTGACAGGCTGGACGCGCAGCCGGGGGCTGGCGGAGGAGCGGTTCACGGCCTATGGCCACCGGGTGGTTTCAACGGATGCGCTCAGACGCGCCACGCGGGCGCATGTCGTGCGCTACCTGCCACGTTTCGTCAAGACAGACGAGTCAGGGGAAGGCCTTCCTGACCTCGCGCAGATGGACGATAATCTGGAGGTCACCTACCGCTATGCGTCCGACAGCGATCTCGTCGGCACGCCCGACTTGTCAACCCTCACGCAGGCGACGCAGCCGCCGGCATCCGAGCCTTGAAGGCCATCGGCACCACGAGCACAGGGCACAGCGATTTGTGGGCGACCTTGCCGGCCACATTGCCCAGTAACCACTGCGTGAGCGCGCCAAGTCCTTGCCGCCCGAGGATGATGAGATCCACATCCTGTTCCTTCGCGAAGTCGAGGATCATCCGCGCCGCATCGCCGATCGCCATCTCAACCTGAAAATTAACACCTTCAGGAACAAGAGGCCGGTAGTCGGAGTCGATGGCACGGTCGATATCGGCCCGCGCCTTGGCATCCATGTCGCCGACCTCGTAAATGTACCCCTTCCAGAACTGAGCGTCGGGTTCGGGAATCGCGTGGAACAGGACGAGCGTACACCCCGTGTTGCGGAGTGCCGCGTCAATCGCGAAATTGAAAGCGAAGGCGGCGTTTTCCGAGAAATCCGTGCAGAACAGGATCTTCCGATAGTGCCCGTACCGCATCCCAGTCTCATTCATTGCGACCTCCTCTTGTCTTACCTCACCATGCCCGGCAGCCAGGTTGCCAGTTGCGGGAACATCATCAGCAATGCACAGGCCACGAACAGCGCCAGCAGAAACGGCATCGCGCCGCGGAAAACGGTGGGTAGCGGGATGCTCCGGTCAATCCCGCTGACAACGTAGGCGTTCACCCCGACCGGCGGCGTGATCACCCCCATCTGCGTCACCAACACGATGATCACGCCGAACCAGATCGCATCGTAACCCAGCTTGATAATCACCGGATAGAAGATCGGGATCGTCAGCAGAATCAGGGCCAGCGCGTCCACGAAACAGCCGGCGATCAGATAAAAGACGATGATCATGACGATGATCACCCACGGCGGAACCGGCAGCCCCGCAAGCCAGCCCGCAAACTCCGTCGGCAGCCCGGTGACCGCCAGAAAATGCCCGAACATCGTCGCGCCCGCGACAATCACGAGCACCATGCAGGAAGTACGGATCGTTTCATGCGCGGCCTGCCACAGCATTTTGAAGGAGCAGTTGCCGCCGACCGCAGCAATCACCACGCTGCCCGCCGCGCCTACAGCCGCGCCCTCGGTCGGCGTGAACCACCCGGCGAACATGCCCCCCATGACGAACACGAACAGCACCAGCGTTTCGATCACGCCGAGCAGCGACGTGAAACGCACGCGCCACGACACGCGAAAGGCCGCAGGCGCCAACGCTGGGTTCAGCCGACACTGCACCCAGATGACCAGACAGAAGAGCAGGGCCACAAGAATGCCCGGGATAATCCCCGAGATGAAGAGCTTGCCGATCGACTGCTCGGTCAGAATGCCATAGACGATAAACACCACGCTAGGAGGAATCAGCATGCCGAGGCTGCCGCCCGCCGCCACGGTGCCGCTCGCCAGCGCGTCATCGTATTTGTAGCGCTTCATCTCCGGCAGGGCCACGGCTGCCATGGTCGCCGCCGTGGCGGGACCGGAACCGCAGATCGCGCCGAACGCCGCGCACGCGCCCACCGTCGCCATGGCCAGCCCGCCCTTCAGCGAAGAGAGCCAAGCGTTCGCCGCCGTGAACAGCCGGCTGCTGATGCCCGCGTGGAACGCCACCTGCCCCATGAAGACAAACAGCGGGATCACCGTCAGGTTGTAGTTCGACACCGTGTCGTACAGATCCGCCGAGAGCACCGAAAGCGCAGCTTTGTTCGTGACCACGGCCGCATACCCGATCACGCCGACCACGCCCATGACGATCGCCACGGGCATGCTGCACATGAGGAGCACCATCAAGGCCACACAACCGAGAATGCCGATTTGCAGAGGCGTCATGACTTGATCATCTCCCGACCGGGACACACCAGGTGGAACACCACCACCAGCGCCGACACGGCGAATGCGGCCGCCATCACCCACGGCACCCAGAAGACCGGCAGCTCGATCGTGCTGGTGACCTCGCCGTTGCGCAAGAAGCGCTGCCCGTAGCCGACGCACTCGTACGCGGCCAGCAGAAACACGGTGATCATGATCAGCCGCATCAGCGAGTCCACGGCCAGGCGCCCGGCCCGGTTCAGCTTCTGGAAGAAGTATTCGATCGCCACGTGCCCCTTCATCGCCGTGGTCAGCGGCAGCGCGCAGGCAATCGTGATCGCCCCGCAGATGCGGACCACGTCATACGCGCCCTTGACCGGATGCCCGCACGTCCGCAGGGTCACATCCCCGCAGACGAGCAGGATCATCGCGAACAAGGCAGCGCAGGACACGAAGGTCATCCCCGTGACCATAAAAACGACCCCCCGCCAAAAAGGGCTGAGGGGCTTATGAATGATCGCTGGCATGGCGTTATTTCACTGCCGTCGCGCGCGCCTCGGCGACCCGCGTTTGCAGTTCCTTCACGAACGCGTCGCCGGGCAGCTTCTTCTCGGCTGTCCGCGTCACATACTCGGCCATCAGGGGCGCCACCTTCTCGATCCACAGCGCCTGCTCGGCCGCAGACAAGGGAAGGATGTCGCGCTTCAGCTCTTGAATGTACGCCAGCCCGTCGGCATCCGCCGCATTCCAGGCCTGTCCGTGCTTGTCGATCCACTCGGCGTTCACCGCCTCAAGCGTCTTCTGCACCTCAACCGGCAGCTTCGCCCACTTCTCCTTGTTCATCGTCACAAAGAACGCGGTCGTGTAGCCGATACACTTGGAGTCGGTCACGGAGGAGATCACCTCGCCCTGCTTCCAGCCCTTGAGCGTTTCGACCGGACAGAAGGTCGCGTCAACAACCCCCTTTTGCAGGGCCTCGTAGGTCTCGCCCTGCGGCATGCTAACCGGCGAACCGCCCAGGTTCTCAACGATCTTCGAGCAGAAGCCCGTGGCGCGGACTTTGAGTCCCTTCAGGTCCGCCAGCGACGCGACCGGCTTCTTGGAGGCCAAGATCCCGGGTCCGTGGGCATGGACATAGAACACCTGCGTGTCCTTCAGCTCTTCCGGCTTGAACTTGGCCACCAGCGCGTTCGCGATGCGCGTGGCCGAGAGCCCGTCCGCATAGCCCACCGGCAAATCCAGAGCCTCAACCAGCGGAAAACGTCCGCGCGTATAGGCGAACGCGCTCATGCCGATATCCGAAACCCCGTCGACCACGCCCTGATAGCACTGGTCGGCCTTGGTCAGCGAGCCGCCCGGAAACACCGTAACCTCCACCTGTCCACCCGTGCGTTTCTTGACCTCCTCCGCCCACTCGCTGGCCAGTTTGGCCTGCACATGGGTCGGAGGGAAGAACACGCTGTAGGTCAGCTTGGTGACAGGCTTCACCGTGTCCTCCGGAGCCTGTGTCTTCTTGCCACACCCGGCCACGACCACCGCAGCCGCCACGACACCCAACAAAAGGTTTGTTTTCATGGTTACAGTTTACTCTGCGGAATGCGCACGCACAATGCGAAATTTTCAGTACGTCTCATTTTTTAACAAGTTGGCGCATCGCGGTTGCGATAAGCGTAGCCGAAGCAAATGCGCACGCTGTGCAACGCGAGCCGACAGTTGGGAGCGGGGACACTCTTGTCCCCGTCTGGGAGGTGCTACGATACCGCGTAACCTTTCGCGTCCTTCTTCCACCTGTGAATGCGCCGCAGAACCCTTAGCTGGACATCTGTTTTGTGGCCACTCAAAAACACATAGATCTCAACGCGTAAAGGCCCCTAGAAAAGATCCGTTTCGCAATCTCTTGTGTTCTTTGTGTTCTTTTTTTGGCCAATTCGGCTTTCACCTATATGGTATAGGGCGAAGGGCTGACGCCTGTTACCGGTTTTGTGGCCGTTCCTCCGGCGCGAGCAGGAACACACGGACACTCCTCGGCGGCAGGTCGCCCAGTAGCGCCCCCTCTCCGCGCGTCCGCTCGACAGGCGTTTCGTCCTCAGGCGTGAGCAGCGACAGCCGCCACGGGCCTTTCGCGCTCAGCCACTTGGCCGCATCGATTTGGAAGGCGAACCGCTGCGGCTTGCCGCTCGCGTTCACCACGAATACGGCCAGGCGTCCATTGGCATCGCGCCACACCGTCCCCTGCACCACCGGCAGACGCGCGTCGTGCGGTCGCGTGCGGTTCCACCGATGCGTCGTTTCGGGCACGCCGCCCTGCGGTCGCACCTCGCCGAGCAACTGGCCGTACACCAGAAAATCCTTGGCCGCCAACCGGTACCGGCACAGCTCGGCCTGGAACCGCTGCTTCTCGCGGTGCTCCTCCTGCAAGATCCACGGATCGTTCCACCCCAACTGGCAGCCCCACAGGAAATCGCGTCCCTGCGCCGCGCAAAATGCGTCCGTCGAATCCTGCGCCGCCTGCGGGCTGGTGAAGTAGACCGTGTACCCCGAGTAGACCGCCGGCAACAGCGGCACGTCCTCCGCCATGCGCGGGCTCCACGCCAGATACGCGTCAATGGTGTCCATGTAGGGCTCCGCCGTGTTCTCCGTCGTGAGCGCGACTCCGGACGCAGCGGCCTCCTCTTTGATGCGCGTCAGCATCGCCCGGTAGCCCTCTGTCCAATACCGGCCGCCGCCCAGCGTATGCCCGTGTGAGGCGTCATAGCACGCCGCGGGCGCGGCGGCCCCGATCTGATCGAGGTAAATCGCGTTGACGCCGCACTCGCCCATCAGGCGGTGGCAGACCGACTGCACCTTCTCCTGCCACAGGCTGGTGGCCGGGCACATCGGCACCAAGCTGCGGCCTGACCCGTAGGTCTCGACATAGTTGGTGCCGGACGGCTGCTTGCACGCCGCCGGATACGCCGCGTCGAAGCTCGGGATGTCGCGATCCCACAGCCGCGCGTTGATGTACGGCATCACCGTCTGGCCGCCCGCCACCATGGACCGCGCCGCCTCGGCCATGCCGCCCAGCGCCGGGAAATATTCGGGATAGCTGTTGTCGAACGGGATCTTGTGCCAACAGTACCAGTGGACTCCGACAGGCACGCCCGAGTAAAGCCGCTCCGCCTTCACCATGGCGTTCGTAACGCCCTCCGGCTTGCCGTTCAGCAACATCCAGAAGCCCAGGTCAAGAAGATGCTCCGGCACATCGGTCCTTGTCAGTAGCGGCCCTTTGGCGGCCCACGCCTGCTGCAGCGCCCACTCGCGGTAGCGCCGCGCCGCCTGCCACCAGTCGCCCGCATACGCCGCGATCACCACCGGATAATTCGGCGCGCCGTCCGCGCCCGGCACCCCCGCGTCCGGCACCAGATAGCGGAAGGTCACATCCTGCTCGCGCGTCACCACCAGCCGCTTGTCCTGCGCCGCGCCGTCGTGTGCCGCCAGATACAGCCCGGCCTCGCCCAACTGAAACGCCATCATCTGCAGGGGGCAGTGGCCCGAGGGATAGTGCCCCTCGAAACGCCCGGAATGACGCCGCAGCAGCGAGCCGCCCCAGTTGCCTGTGGGCAACAGCACATCCGCCACCCCTGCCGGCACCACGCCCCGCAGCAACGGATAGTCCGTCGACCAGACGCCGTAGCGCGCGCTGCGGTTCTCGACGCTCAGCCGCCACTCGCTCGGCCCCGTATGCTTCGCGAGGCGCACCTCAGCCTTCACATCCACCGCTCCTGCCTCTCCCGGCAGGCTCAGGCCCTGCCAGTGAAACGTCAGGGTGTCGCGCGTGCGCTCGGAGTAGACCCGCCGGGCCTTTGACCGGTTGTCGAGCACCGCTGTCTCCTGATTGCCCGTCGGGTCAGGCTGCGTTTTGAAGGTCAGCGCCCACAACCCAGCCCCCGCTTCGCACGCCTTGACGAAGTGAGCGCCGCCGGACAAGCGGTTCTCGATGCCGACACAGTCGAACCCTTTCTCAGCGCCCGCAAAAGCCACGCGCAGCGCACTGTTCCAGACCTCGACGACGCCCCTCGCCGGCTCGGACTCGACCGGCACCCACGCCTTGCCGTTCCGGAAAAACCGGACGTCCGGCATACGCTCCGTCCCGAGCCACCGCGAGTACCACGCGCCGTCTTTGGCAGGGCCGAAGTAGAGTCCGCCGTCGAAGCCGTGCGTGCGCTTCTCCCAAGTCGCATGCCCGCTCCGGATATAGTAGACGAACTCATCCGAGGCGTCCCAGCACGCGGCACCGCCGAACCCCGCGCCGCACGCGTTCGTGCCATCCGTCATCACGGCCCACTGCGGTGCGGCGACCGCCTTGCTGCGAGCCCCCTTGGGCTGCATGGCGTGCGTCAGCTCGGGATCGCCTGTGACAAACGCCGTGTAGTGCGGATCAGCCCGCGTCAGGTGCAGGAAGTGCAACTCGCGCCACGGCTCGTCATCCTGCCGCGTGTAGCGCGCCGACACCTCGACGACCGGCGAGAAGGCCGTGTAGGTGTAGCGGTAGACCGCGAGCGGCTGGCCCGGGGTTTCGCTGCTCCTTTTGCCGAACCCCGTGCGCGCTTCAACTGTCATGCGCAGCGGGCTGTCGAAAACCACCCGCGTTTCGGCGTCCTCGCACGCCTTGGCGCAGTATTGCGCGAGCCGCCCGTCCTGCGTCCGCACGATGCGGTCAAGAAAATGAAGGTCAGGGTCGGCGATTCCGGATTGGGCAAAGGTGATGTCGCGTGGAAAACCGCCGCCGCCGCGCGCGGGCTGGGTCAGCCTGTAATAGCTGTTGCCGAGCGTGAGCGCCTCCTCGTCCTTGGACGCGCTCAGATCGCTCGCGAGCGTCACCTCGACCCGCCTCGGCACAAGTGCAAAGGTGCGCACCGCATCCCGCGCGGTCCGGCCCGCAAGGAACCAGACCAGAACCGGCGCTTCGCCGCTCGCGTCCACCGCGCACGGTATTGGCACGGGCTTTCCGCCGCCGGTCGTCTCCGCCAGCGTCTGCTTCTCTAAAAGCGTCACCCACTCGCGCGTTACCGCGTGGCTCACCACAGCGTTCTCCCGCTCGAAAGTCCCGTTGCGGACCTCCAGCGACCACTCCGCGCACACCGCTTGCGCGGCCCAGAATACGATCCCATACGCCAGCCAGTTAAGCTTCATACCGCCCCCTCCTCATCCTTGGTCTCACGGCAGCAAGCGCCCTGCCTCTGCGACAGTCGCACACGCCTCGCACATCCAACAAAGGTCACTATACAAAAAAAGTGCCTGTCTGACCATCGCAAGTCGGGAGTTCGCGTCATCGAAGCACCATCAGCGGCCAGAGTTCGGGATGGCTGTCGCAGGGTTTTCCGGGCTCAGTGGAGGTGCTCAGCCCTTTGCTGTTCTTCCACTCCGGCGCATCGTGGTCATGCAAATAGAGCCCGCAGCCGGCGACGAAGCCTGACTTGAGCATGATCGGTTCAAGATAGCGCTGCGCGAAGGTGACGGTCATCGCGTACCCGGTCTTTGTGCGCTCATACCGACACGCAATCTTCTCGGCTGCCTCCTCCTTGGAGGCCATGTTGACGCCGTCCGCCAACTGGTGGTAGACCTCGCGGAAACGCCAGACGCGCCCCGCCCCGTCCTTGCCGTCCTGGGCCGGTGAGAAGTCGTAGCGGTAGTCGTCGTTATCGAAGGTCTTCGCGGCGTTCGCCCGGCCGTTGGCACCGGTGTCGAAGTAGACCTCCAGCGCGCCGTCGGCGTTCCAGAGCATCGACTCCGCGTTCGGCCGTTTCCAATAGTCCGGGTCGGTCAGCAGCTTGTCGTCCGCAACCTCCACCCGCAGGTAGAGGTTGTGCGCGTCCCACGCCATCTTGTACGCCGCGTCGTGATCGCCCGGCTTGACAGTGCCCATTTCACGTTTCGCACACCTGTTGGTGATCGTGATCGACGGAAGCGCCTCCCACTTCGGCATCCCGTCTGTCCGGTTGACAAAGAAGATGTCCATCTTCCACTCAACCGTGACAGGCTCGCCGCCCGCTGGAGTCAGCGTGTAGGCGGCATTCCAACGATGCATGACATCCGCTGCGGCCCCTTCACCCGCAGTCGGAACCGACAGCGTCGTCTCGCCGTTGCCCGGCAGACTGTACGGAATTGTTTGACCGCACACCTCCAGTACGCCCTTCTGCACGCGGCCGGTCAGATTCTTCAGCGACGCCACGATGCTCCCGTCTGCGGTCGGGCGGAATGCGACTGACAACGATGACGCGCTGTCGTCCGGCTCGGCATTCTGCAGCGCCTTCGCCAGCTTCGCGACATCCTTCGCTTTTACAAGAAGCGGCGCAGGCGTCACCGGCATCCGGATGTAACCCTGCTTGTCCGGCGCGGCGAACCGCGGGTTGCCCATGAAGTCGATGAACTCGACCGGCTGACCGAACTTAACCGCAAGCACCGGGCATTTCTTCAGTCCGTTCTCGACATCCGCGCTCGTACACCAGACCGGCGCGATGCCCGTGCCGTCCGGAAGCTTGAACGCATAGCCGCGGAGGCCCGCCGCCGGTCGGATGTCCGCCATGTAAGCCACGTCGCCCATGAGATGCCCGAGCGTGTTGACCGCCTTGCAGAGCAAGATCGGCGTCAGGTGCAGATCCATGTACGGGCGTGAACACCAGATGTTGGCGACCTGAATCCTCGGCCAATACTTCATACAGATGATGTACAGACGCATAGCCGAGGCGGCCTGTACGAATTCGCGGTTGCCGAAATCGTACGTCGGCTTGCCGCTCGGATACGCGTCGTACGACGGACCCGCGCCCCACTCCGGCACAAGCGTCTCCGGGACATTGAACAGCTCGGTGAAGAGAATCGGCGTCTCGTCTCCGTAGCCGTAGCGCCTGCCCTGCTCGATCAGCCGCGCGGCCTCGTCATCCAAGTCGGTGGTCGAGAGCGAACCCTTATCGATGCTGCCGTACGGATGTACCGCCAGAGCGTCGTATTTGAAGCCCCTGTCGCGCGCCGCCTTGAGATAGCCCTCGTAAGGCTCGAAGCCGCGCAGCAGGTTGTAGCCGGAGGTACCGCTGGTCGGCGTGCAGCCGATGCCCACGCGCCGGGCCGCGCGGCCCACGGCTGACTGCAGCTTGACGTACTCGTCGAATCTTCCGCTTGCCGGATACTTGGAGCTTTCCTCCTCGTTGCCATACGCGGTGTATGGCAGCATGTCCTTCGGCACCCGCCGCAGAATCTCATACGACGTGTCCTCCACGTATTTCAGGAACTCAGGCGTGATTTCCGGGACATCATAGAAATCATGGGCCGTCTTGGCCCACGGCGCGTCCTTGGGATCGCGCGCCCGCCAGAGCTGATCCAGAATCGTGGTCTGCGCATTCACGATGCGGTAGCGCCGCATCAGATCCACGGCCACGCTGTTCGTCTGCAGCATGTCGTGCATGCCCATCCACGAGGTGCCGCCCCAGCCCCACTCCATCAACTTGCGGGCGAGGTCCTCGCCGCGCGAGATGCGCCACGCGTCGCCCACCAGCGTCCCCATCAGCCGACTGGTCGGGTGCGTGTTGGCGAGCGGTGCCATGATTGAGAAGCGGTAGTAATCGCAGTACGGCGCGAACCCGTCGACCGAGACTGTCGCCTTCACGACGAAGATGCCTGTTCCGAACTGCGCCGTCGTGAGGTTGAGCGGAAGGCGTGCCACGCCGTTGGAGACGACAACCGCTTCCACTTCTGGAGCAAAGAGGACTTCGCGGAAGGCGTTCCGAATCTCAAGTGCGACCTTGCCTTGGGTGCCGTCCTTACCGGCCACACTCAGCGCCGCATCCATCGCATCGCCAGGATGCAGATCGTTGTCGGGATGCGCGGTCACGAAATTCACGTCGAGCGGGTCGCAGACGAACTCCGTCGGCGTCTCGCCCAGCTCCACCTGCAAGCCGTCGACCAGCACGCCCGAGCCAGAGAGGTGCAGCGCCACGCCCGCCGCGTCGGCTGTGAAGGCCCGGTGATATCGCTGCCACTCGTCCGTGACGGTGAAGTTCGACTCCTTGTTGTCCATATCGCCCCACGGCGCGCCCGAGAGTGTTCCGCCGCGCGCGGCGTTGCCGAAGGAAAGCCGGAACCCGGTCTTCTTCTCGGACACCGACTTGGCGTAGAAGCTCGCCACGTACCGACGTCCCTTCTCCAGTGCGAGCGGCATCGAGCGGATGCTAGGCGAGGACATCTGCACGCGGTGCATGCGCAGCGCGCACGGGCCGAACCGGCCCTCCCGCACGGTCTCGAATTTCGGCACGTTGGTCGGCGTGTACTGCGCGCCGCCTCCGATCCAATACCAGCCGCGCAGGCCCTGCTCGAAGCTCGGGTTGTGCATCACGTTCCGCGTCGGCGCGAGCGGCACATGCGTGGCGTCGCTCTTCCAGAAATCGATGCCGCCCACCGGCGGCGGCAGCTCCCGGCTCGCAAGCTCGACCTCGCCACAGTCGATGACGATCCGCCCCTTGACGTTCCCGCTCTTGTCCGTGGTGCGGTAGCTGAAGTTGAAACGCGTGGTTTGCCCCTTGTCATAGACCGAGACGCCCTCATTGATCCCGCCTGACAGGTCTCCCATTTCCAGCTTGAACCCGTTGACTGGATCACTCACGTCATAGATGAGATCGCCGCCTGCGAAGGACTGGAACTTCGCCGTCTTGTCCTGCAGGTCTTCGACGCTGTTCTCGACGAACTCCTGGCCTCCGATGGTGATCCGCTTGCCGCGGTAGCGCGTGCCAAAGCTGGCCCACAGGCTTGCACCCGCAGCCGAACCCGTATCCCAAGCGAGTTCGACGCGGCTGTTGCCCAGCGGCTTCAGCCGGTACGTGAAGACCGCGCGCTTGCCGTCCGCATCGGTGTACGGCTTGGTGTAGGTGGTGATGCCGGTCGCCGTGTCCATCTTCAGGTCGTCCGGGTCGCCTTCGATCGGCTTGAAGGGCCAGCCGAACCCGCGATCCTTGAGTGCCCCCCACCACATAAACGAGCAGAGTTCCTTATCCGCCGCGTACACTTTGACCGCCATGGCTTGGTCTTTCATTTGGCGGTTGTCGGCAAGGCGTGTGGTGACCATCATGTGGCCGACCTGATAGATCGGCCGCGCCACCATCTCGGAGTCCTTCTCAGGAAATTCCACGACGCTGAATTTCGGATCAGCCTGCCCAGTCTCGCTCGCCTTGAAAATGGGCGCCGGATTCGGCAGCTCCGGCCCTTTCGAAGCGGACGGCGCGCACGCTGCGATCAACGCCAACACCGGCAACCCCACAAGCAGTTTCTTCATAGCCACAAACATCCCCCTGTTAGCTGACAAGGTGAAGTATACCCACCTTCCCGTCTGCTGTCGCGCGAGATTTCCGGCTCGTCGGTCACTTCATTGTGACGAGCGAGCTTCACCGCGCGAGGATAAGCCGAAGCGTCGCGACTCGCAGGGAGGGACGGCTGCCACGCCGTCCGCGGCGCGGGTGGCACCGCGCCCTCCCGCGCGAGGATAAGCGACTCGGAACGTGCTCCCTATTTCAGCAGCATGAGGGTGCCTTTGACGCTGGTGAGCAGGAGGTCTTCGCCCATCTGGATGAGCGAGTACTTCTCAGGGAAGCCACTGAGCGCGGGCTTGCGGGTGATGGCTCCCGTGGCAATGACGTACTCGGTCCCGGTGATCTCCGCGCCGGTGGCGGGGACGACCGTGAGCGCACTGAGGTCGCCGTCGACCAGCAGGCGGTCGCAGGCGTTGCCGGAGGTGGTGAGGCGGTACGTGGCGCCCGCGAAGGTGATGCCGGAGAGCGCGAGTTCGCCGACCGCGCTGTCGCCGGCGGGGCTGATGACGAAGCCCGCGCCGAGCGTCCCGTTGGCGAGCGTGCCCGCTCCGGTGACGGTGACGTTGGTGCGCGCGCCGCCCAGGTCGAGCGTGGCGCCCGCGGCGACGTCGAAGGTCACGCCGCTGAAGGGGTTGTCCGCGCCGGGGCGCGTCCATTTGTTGACGAGGTAGTCCTCGACGTCGGCGCGCTCGGTCTCAGTGAGCAGGCGGTCGAAGAGCATTACCTCTCCGATCTGGCCGCGGTAAGCGTCCTTGTGGATGTTGGGGCGATAGCCGAGGCACAGTTTCGTATCGGTCGTGGCCCAATTGCCTGCCAGCGTTTTGGAGACCTTGCTGGGGAGGCCGCCGCTGCGCCAGCCGGTGAAGAGGTTGGTCGCCGTGGTGTCCATCATGTAGACATTGGCGCTGGCTGCGGCCAGGACGGGGCTGATGCTGAGATCGTCGCCGTTGTTGCCGAAGCAGTTGCCGCCCACACGGTCGGTGACCTCGAACAGCGAGCGCGGGGCGGCTTGGTCGCCCATCGCAACGTCAGCCATTTCAACCGTGGGGTCGCGCGAGAGCACGGCGATGAGGGTGCGGGGGGCGGTGCCGCTGATGCCGGTGTTGGCGGCGGATTCGAGTCCGGTTCCGGGGCTGTGGTTGTCGATCTTGAGCATGGGCTTGCGGGCGGCGGAGTAGCTATTGGTGCCGGTGACGAGCAGCGGGCCCTGGTAGCCGCCTCTGACGACGGCGTTCATGGCGCCGGAGCGGGTGCCTCTGTTGACGATGCCGGTAACGCGTCCGTCGGCGTTGGTGGTGACGCGCGCGGCGTCGGACGGGTCGTACCAGACGGCCGGGGCGAGGCGCGCGATGGCGTCGGCGCCGGGGGCGAGGCGCAGCGTGCCGCCGTCGACCGAGACAGCGACGGTCGCACCTTCGGGTTGGGCGAGGCCGCCGGCGGTCGCCCATTTTTGCTGCAGCATCGCCATGAGCTGCGTGCGCTCGCCAGAGGACAGGAGCCGGTCGAAGACGAGGATTTCGCCGAACTCGCCGCGTGCGGTCGTCTTGGAGGCGTCGACGCGGTTGCCGATAAAGAAGCGCGAGTCAGCGGTGTTAAAGTTTCCAGCGGCGTTAAAGAAATTGTAATTCTGTCCGTCGCCGGTACGCCAGGCCTCCGAGAACCTGGCGGTGGCGAGCTGGGTGTAGAGGACATGCGCGACCTTGGCGGTCGGCCGGGGCGTCATGGTCAGGTCGGAGGCGTAGCCGCCGATGACGACGAAGGAGGAGTCGGCGCGGTCGCCGGCTTCCCACATCTGGCCGGCGACTGCGGCGCCGAAGCAGGTGTAGGCTCCGGTGGTGTCCGACTCGCGGGTAAGGACGGCGACAACCGTACGGGGCGAGGCGCCGGAGATGCCGAGGTTTCCGGCGGAGGCCAGTCCGGTATTGTTGGCGTCGACCTTGAGCATGGGCAGGCCGGAGGCGGCGTAGGAGACGGCGCCGGTAGCGAGGAGGGGCGGGTTGGAGAGGTTGGGCGAGGCGGTGGGGGCGGCGTTGAGGGCCGAGCCTCGGCTCCCCTTGTTGGCGAGCGCGATGACGCGTCCCGACCCGTTGAGGGTGACGGTGGCTGCGTCCGAGGGATCGTACCACGCGACAGGGGCGAGGGACTTGACGTAGCTTTGGAAGAGGGCCTCGGCCGAGGCGACGATCGGCGCGGCCGCGAGGGTGGCTGAGCCGCCGCCGCTCTTGGTGAAGGAGAGCGCCGAGACGGTGCCGTTGACGAGGCGTCCGCTCTCGATGACAACGGGGTTGTTGTTGGTCAGCGCGCCGCCCGCAAGGTCGAGCGTGCCGCCCGCGATGGTGATGGGCGTGAGGGCGGTGAGCGTCTGTCCGCCGGCGCCGAGGCGCAGCGTGCCGTTGGAGACCACGGTGGGGCCAGAGTAGGTGTTGGTCGAGGTCAGGTTGAGCGTGCCGGGCCCGAGCTTGGTGAGCCCGCCCGAGGCGCTGGTACCGAGCGTGGCGGTGGCGGCCGCGGTCGCGGTGAAGCCGCCGCCGCGCAGGGTGACGGTCGGCGCGGCGGTGTAGCCTACGCCGGGGGAGGTCACGCGGATGCCGGTGAGCGCGCCGGAGCCGAGGTTGATCTCGGCCACGGCGGTGGCGCCGGTGCCGCTGCCGCCGGAGAAGAGGACGACAGGCGGAGCGAGATAGCCGGCGCCAGCCGAGGTGAGGGTGACGCCGGAGACGCCGAAGCCGGCAGGCGCGCGCAGGGGCAGGTCGAGCGAGACGCCGCCGTCGGTGCCGAG
>CAYMLQ010000053.1:0-23194 GCA_964390795.1 uncultured Lentisphaeraceae bacterium | reverse complement strand
GACGAGATGTACCGCGTCTTCAATATGGGCATCGGCTACGTCATCGTGGTGCGTGGGAAAGACGCGACCGCAACGCTGAGCCTTCTCAAGGCGCAGCAGCAGTCGCCAGTCATCATCGGCGTGATCGAAAAAGGGCACAAGAAGGTCATTTACCGCGACCGTTAGCAGGCCGCCTTCCGGGTCACACGACACAAAAAAACACTCCTGTAGCGTAAGCCGCAGGAGTGTTTTTTTTGATACGCGAATCTTACTTCTTCGCTGCCTTCTTCGCAGGAGCCGCTGCCTTCTTCACAGGAGCCGCTGCCTTCTTCGCAGGAGCTGCTGCTTTCACAGGAGCCGCTGCCTTCTTCGCAGGAGCTGCTGCCTTCGCGGGCGCTGCCTTCTTGGCAGGGGCTGCTTTCTTTGCAGGTGCCGCTTTCTTCGCGGGTGCTGCCTTCTTCGCAGGAGCTGCCTTCTTAACTGTGGCCATTGCGCTGTCCTTTCTGTTGTACTGAACGTGTTAAACAACGTTTCACCGCATCACAAAAACAATGCAGTCAAATGTTGTTTTAGCGATACTGTAATCGTTGCTTCGAAAAAATCAAGAACAGTTTTTAAAAAAAGGGAAAAAACTTTCGCGGTGAACGTCGCCACGTGTCAAAAGAAGCGACCCATTTTTATCAAAAAACATGATAACTGCCAGCAAAAACAGCACGTTTTGTCTCCACACGCTCATTCTTTCCCGCGCGTGTTTCTTGTTCTAAAAACCGCCTCGCGCGAGGGCTTGCGCTGGGACGTTCTGCGCGGTGCGGCAGGCGTATCTTTTTTTTCGGCTTGTTTCCCAACCCGTCTCGGCTACACTCTTGCACGGTTTGCGCCGCCTCCTCAATCGCTGAGGCGGTCGCGCCCATGACGCCTTCCGACATTATGAAATCGATGGAAATTTGTTGCTCCTTCTGCCATGCGGTCACGCTCGTTCGGGCGGAGCCCGTTTATGACGGGTTTAAAAAAATCGGCGACGCCTATCTCTGCACGTCGTGCGGCGCGCGCTATGCCTCTGCGGAGGAAACGCCTTTCGCGCACGCGGCGTCAGGGCCGCGCGTGTTCACGGAAGACGACAAGCCGAGCAGGCCCTCCGTCTTCAGCGAGGACGAGCGGCAGCGCTGCTGCGCGTGGTGCGAGCATTTCGTCGTGAACCCGTTCAGCCAGCGCTGCGGCCTCACGAACAAAGAGACCCAAGCCACCGACCTCTGCGTGCGCTTTAAAAAGAAAGAAAGCGAACCCCGAACTCTGAACTCTGATCCCCGAACCCCGAACCCCGAACTCTTATGATCCAAACCCATCATTTCAAAGACCTCTTGACCGAGTGGCCGCCCGAAAAAGTCCAGGCTCTGATCCGCTCCCAAAGGGAGCGCGACGTCGCCGCCGCGCTCGGCGCGGCGAGCCGCTACGAGCCGCACCATCTGGCCGCGCTCGTGTCGCCTGCGGCCGAGCCCTTTCTCGAACCGCTCGCGCAGCTCTCTGCGGGGTTGACCCGGCAGCGCTTCGGCAAGGCGGTGCAGTTCTTCGCACCGCTCTACGTCTCTAACTTCTGCTGCAACGGCTGCAGCTACTGCGGCTTCAACCACGCTACGCGCACGACGGTGCGCCGCGCCCTGTCCCTGGACGAGGCCGAGACCGAAGCCGAGTGTCTGGCCGCTCAGGGGTTCGGCCACATCCTGCTGGTCGCGGGCGAAGATTTGAAGAACACGCCGCCCGCCTACTTCGCCGAGCTGACGCGCCGCATCCGGCACCGCTTCGCCTCCGTCCAAATCGAGATCTACTCACTCGCTCTCGCGGACTACCGGCTGCTGGTCGAGGCGGGCGTGGATGGCATGACCATGTTTCAGGAGACCTACAATCCGGAGATCTACGCGCAGTTCCACCCGAGCGGCCCCAAGAAAGACTACGCGAACCGCATCGACTCCTATGAGCGCGCCGCGCAGGCCGGCCTGACCTTCGTCGGGCTGGGCTCGCTGCTGGGCATCAACGACTGGCGCGAGGAGGCGTTCTACCTCGGCCTGCACGCCGACTACCTGCAGAAGCGCTACTGGCGCTCCTCGGTGGCGGTCTCCTTCCCGCGCATGCGCCCCGCGCACGGAGGACTGCCGCCGCCGCACCCGGTTTCGGATGCGAACCTGGTGCAGCTCATGTGCGCCCTGCGCGCCCAGCTGCCGGACGTCACCATGACACTCTCCACGCGCGAGTCGCCCGGCTTCCGCGAGCGCCTCGTGCGGCTCGCCGCCACCAAGATGTCGGCAGGCGCCAGAACCACGCCCGGCGGCTACACCGAGAAGACCGAGGCGGAGGCGCAGTTCGAGGTGGCGGACAAGCGCTCGCTCCCGGAGGTCGCAGCGGCCATCGCCGCGCTCGGGTTCGACCCGGTCATGAAAGACTGGGACCGGGCCTACGCCGGCAGCGCGCTGCGGCTCGCTCCATGACCGGGGCCGGCTGAAGCCGGGACAACGTGCGGACGCGGCGGCCCTGCTCTGCCAAGGCATGTTGTCCCGGCTTCAGCCGGCAGCGCAGCAATAAACGGTCTTACGTGTTGAGACGCCTGTTTCATCTAGCGAAACCCCCGTCCCCGTGCTATTCTTACTCATACGCGTTTTGAAAGGGTTATGGCCAAAGAAACACCTAACGAACAGACCGTCGGCGTTGTCGAACTGCAGACGCTCAAGCTGACGCTGCCTCCCGGGGGGTTCCGCCTGGAGAAGGGCGGTGTTCTGCCGGAAATCACCGTCGCTTACGAGCGGTGCGGTAAAGTCACGCCCGCGAACGACAACGTGGTCTTCATCTGCCACGCGCTCACGGGCGACGCGCACGTGGCCGGCGTCCGGCCCGGCGACACCGAAGCGACCGGCTGGTGGGAAGGCATGATCGGGCCCGGCAAGGGGATCGACACCGACCGCTTCCAAGTCGTTTGCGCCAACATCCTCGGCGGCTGCAAGGGCACCACGGGGCCCGCGTCCCTTTCGCCCGAAACCGGCAAGCCCTATGGCTCGGCTTTTCCTAAAATCACGGTCGGCGACATCGTCGAGGTACACCGCCTGTTCTTGCATCAGCTCGGCATCCTGCGCCTGGCCGGGGTGATGGGCGGCAGCTTCGGCGGCATGCAGGTGCTGGAGTGGGTGATCCGCCACTCGGACGAGATCGACCAGGCGATCGCGGTCGCCTCAGCCGCCAGCCTCAACTCGCAGGCGCTGGCGTTCGACATCGTCGGGCGCCACGCGATCGTCTCGGACCCCCACTGGAACACGGGCGATTACTACGACCGGGAGAACCTGCCCTGCGCCGGACTCTCCAGCGCCCGCAAGCTGGCGCACATCACCTACCTCTCGCAGCAGCTTATGGACGCCAAGTTCGGGCGTGAGAAGCGGCCCGAATGGCTGACGGCCGACCCCGATTTCCGCAACGCGATCGAGCGCAACTTCGGCACCCTCTTCCAAGTCGAGAGCTATCTCCAGTACCAGGGCGAGAAATTCATCCAGCGCTTCGACGCGAACTCGTATCTGCACATCACGCTGGCGATGGACGAGTACGACATCAAGGAGCGCTACACCTCGCTCGATGCGGCGTTCGTTAAGATCACCTCGCGCGTGCTCATCGTCTCGCTCAGCGGCGACTGGCTCTTCATGCCCGAGCAGTCGGAGGAGCTGGTGACCGCCCTGCTGCGCCAGCGGAAACAGGTCTCGTACTGCCACCTCGACGCCGACGCCGGGCACGACGCCTTCCTCACCCATATCAGCGACCTCAAGCGCGTCGTCCGGCAGTTCATGCAGCCTGCCCCCGCAGCCCTGCGCGCGCCCCAGCCCGAGGAGCCGGAGCAGCGCTACCGGAAAGTGCTCGACCTGATCCCCGAGGGTGGCCGCGTGCTGGATCTCGGCTGCGGCGACGGCACGCTGCTGAACCTGCTCAGGCTGCGGCGCGGCATCACCGGCAACGGCGTGGAGATCGACGTGGACCAGGTGATCCGCGCCATCGGTTCGGGCTGCGATATCCTGCTGGAAGACATCGACGACGGCCTCGCCATGATTCCTGACAACAGCTTTGACGTGGCCATCCTAAGCGAGACCCTGCAGACAATCAAGCGCCCGCGCGAGCTGCTGCACCAGATCCTGCGCGTCGCGCGCGAGGCGGTCATCACCTTCCCGAACTTCGCCTGCCTCGAGGTTCGGAGGCACCTGATTTTGAGCGGGCGCATGCCCAAAGGCAGGCAGATTCCGTTCGAATGGTATGACACGCCCAACATCCATCTCTTCACGCTGAAGGACTTTCTGGCCCTGTGCCAGCAGGACAGCATCGAGATCAAGGACCTGATCTGCGAAGGGGGCGGCGCGACGGAGCGCCTGCTGCTGGCGCTGGGCTGGAAGAACCTCGGCGCGTCAAAGGTGATCGTGCGCATCGCGAAGAAAGGATAGCTATGGAAAAGTGGCTTGAGACGAACCTGAACACGCTCACCGAAGCGCTCTCACCCTGCAGGAACTGTCCGGTCGCCAACACCGAACGGGATGTTAACCTGCCGGGTACCGGCGCGGTGATTTCCCTGCTTGAGAAACTACTTGCCGTGCTCTATCCCGGCTGCCACGGGCAGAAGCCGGTGCTCCACGACACCTGCCAAGGGCAGCTCAAGGACGCCCTGAGCCAGATCGCCGTCGAGCTGTGCGACCAGACGCACCGCGCCTTCGAGTACGCCTGCCGCTGCTCCAAGTGCGTCAACTGCGACGACTGCCGCGACAAGGCGCGCCAGGCGGTTACCGCGCTTCTGGACGGGCTGCCCGCGATCCGCGACATGCTCCAGCAGGACATCCAGGCCGCCTATGAGGGCGACCCCGCCGCGATGTCGACCATGGAGATCGTCATGAGCTACCCGGGCCTCTATGCGATCACCATCCAGCGCATCGCCCACGCCCTCTACCGTCAGGGAGTGCCGCTCATCCCGCGCGTGATGGGAGAGCACGCACACTCCAGGACCGGCATCGACATCCATCCCGGCGCGACGATCGGCCCCGGTTTCTTCATCGACCACGGCACCGGCGTGGTGATCGGCGAGACCTGCACCATCGGCCGGCGCGTGAAGCTCTACCAGGGCGTCACCCTCGGCGCGCTGAGCTTCGCCAAGGATGAGAGCGGCATGCTCGTGAAAGGCACCAAGCGCCACCCGGACGTGGAGGACAACGTGGTGATCTACGCGGGAGCGACCATTCTCGGCGGCGACACCGTCATCGGCCATGACTCGGTCATCGGCGGCAACGTCTGGCTGATCCACTCCGTGCCCCCGGGCTCCAAGGTCTACAACCAGACGCCGAAACCGGTCATCCGTCCCGGCTACCCGATCCCGGATGACTACGTGATCTGATGGTTCAGACCTCTTGGCGTCTGGCTCAGCACCTCGCAGCCGTCCTGCGTCACAAGGATCACGTCCTCGATGCGGACGCCAAAGCGTCCGGGCAGGTAGATGCCGGGCTCGACGGTCAGCACCATCCCCGGCTTGAGTTCGGTTTGGCAGGACGAGGCGAAATTCGGCGACTCATGGATCTCGAGTCCCAGCGAATGGCCAAGCCCGTGCCCGAAACACTCGCCATACCCGGCTGCGGCGATGTGCTTGCGAGCGATTCCGTCGATCTCATCGCAGCGACGCCCCGGCCGGATCGCGCGGACCGCCTTGCGGTTGGCCTCGAGCACGAGGCCGTGAATGTCGCGGATGAGGGGCGGGGGCGTTCCAAAGAAAACGGTTCGGGTCATATCCGAGCAGTAGTGGTCGCACAGGACACCCAGGTCCAGTAGAAGAAGCTTTCCGCGCCTGAACACGGTCTCGTCGGGATGGTGATGACATTCCGCCGCGTTGCGTCCCACGCACGCGATGGTGTCGAACGCCTCGCCTTGTCCCACGTGGTCCGCGCCCCGCCGAACCAGGCCGCGAATCGCCCATTCGCTCATTCCCGGCGTGATCTGTCCCAGGACATCGGCGAACAACGCGTCATTCGCGGCGACCGCCGCTCGAATGAGCCGCTGCTCCTCCTTGGATTTCACGGCGCGCATCTCAGCCAGTTCCTTGCCGACATCCACCCACTCCACGTGAGGCAAAGCCGCCTGCAGCCGATTGTAGCGGGCCGCGTCCATCTGCCCCTCGTAACCGACCCGCCGCCACGCCTGGCCGAGGCCCGACAAGGCGCCCTGCTCGTCCGCAGGGCGCCACAGCTTCTTGGCGGGCATGAAAGTCAGGCGGCTCTTGGCCATCACCAGATAGCGGAAGTCGGTGTAGAAAACGGGAACCTTACCCCGTTCCGATAAGAGCATCCCGTTCGAGGTCTGGAGCCCGGTGAAGTAGTAGCGGTTGATCTCCGTGACGAGCAACACCGCATCCAGTCGCTGGCGCGCCTGCCACGCGCACAGGCGCTTAACCCGACCCTCAAACTCCACCGCCGGCAAGTCACGCGCTGGCCCGCAGGGCGCTCCTATCATGGCAGCGTGACCTTGAAGCGCATAAACCGCTGCGGCGCATTGGTGACCGGCACATCGTGCTGGAAGACCGCCTGCCACCACGAATTGCTATCCGCGCGCGGCATCTGTTCGGACACCCCGGCCGTCGTCCAATCCTGGACACGCAGGTCGGTACACGCCTCCACCGCGAAGGTCACGCCCGCGTCCAAGGCCTCCTTGTCCATGCGGAACGAAAGCGTCAGGTAGCCGGCCGTCACACCTCCGAAGGGCAACCCTTCCGTATCGGGAATCAGCGGATTAAATCCCATGGCGTATTCCAGTGCGTTCACAAGGCCATCGCCGTCCGGATCCTCCTCATCACCGGAAATGGCGTCGTTATTCGCGTCAGCCCCAAACGCGTCGTTTTTCCACTCTTCGTAGGGCGTCCACGCCATGTCCCCCATCACGCTGACGTTATCGATACAGACTCCATAGCCGTAGTGGACCAACCCTTCAAACATGATATAGTACGAGGGCGAAGGGTTGGGCAGCGCGACGGTTTGCTGCGTCCAAGCCGATACGGTCGCCTGGTAATTGGTCAACATCTGCCACGGCTCGTTTGCGGTCGCACGGTAATAGACCTGCAATTGATCCGTATACCCGTAATACTCGGCCATGCAGTGCCAGAAGGTCAGCCGCGCATTCGTCGTGCCGATGCCCAGGTTCAACATCGGCGTGATCAGCCTCGTGACGCGGAATCCCTTTCTGGAGGCCGAGAACAGGCAGGCGTTGTTTGACCCTGCATAGGCGGACGCCGGTGTCCTGTTTTCGGTGACCGGACTTCCCGAAAGGAACGTCCAGCTCACGGCACTGGAATCGCTTTCCTGCGACCAGCCGAACGGCAGCGTGCTGCCGCCCTCGAAGGTTTCTGTAAACGGTATCGGCCCCGGATTGACGACGCGCAGCGAGAACAGGTTGGTGGAGGCCTTGCCGTCGGCCCCCTCCACCCGCACCCTGAAGTACGCCCAGGACTGCGCGCTCGGCGTCCCGCTGATCAGGCCATCGGTGCTCAGCGACAAACCTGTCGGCAGGGTGTTGGAGATGACGCCCCACGTATAGGGAGGCAGTCCTCCGACAGCCGACAGCGTGGTGCTGTAAGGTAGCGCCGTCACTGCATTTGGCAACGCCTGAGCCGTTGTGATGACCGGAGCGGCCGCGTCGTCCGAGATCCTGATATCGTCGACACACACGCCATAACCGAAGAGGGCGTTCCCCTCAAACGCGAGCCGGTAGGTGCTGGTGGGGCTCGGCAACGCGACCGCCCGCTTCGTCCATGCAGGCACGTTGGACGTATACGTCGCCAGCAGCGTCCACGTGTCACTGATCGAAGCCTTGTAGAACACCCTGAGCTGGTCCTGGCCAGTCCATCTCTCCATGCAGTGCCAGAAGGTCAGCCGGATATTGGCCGGCGCCTGGCCCAGATCGATCCACGGCGAGACGAGCCGGGTTTTCTGGTCATACGAACCACCATACTCCCATTGGCTTGAGAACAGATAGGCGTTGTAGTTGCCGCTCGCCGCAGCCGACGGATGGCGTCGGCTTGGGCTCTCGACATACCCTCCGGAACGGAAACTCCAGGCGATCGCGTTCGTGACGAACTCCTGCGTCCAGCCATCGGGCATCACGCCGCCGGCTTCAAAATCCTCGGCGAAGAGATCCGCCCGCGGCAGGGAGACCTCCAGCGTAAAGGCTTTCTCGGCTGTTGAGCCCCCGCTGTCCGTCACCTGGACGACGAACGCCGACGACTGCACGGTGGGCGACAGCCCGTTAATCACACCGTCGGACGTCATGTCGAAGCCGACCGGAAGCCCTCCGGAGACAATCTGGTAGGTGTAGGTATAGGGCTCAACCCCGCCTTCGGCCGCCAACGTCAGCGTGTAGGGAACTTCAGTGGTCGCGAACGGCAGCGGACTCTCTGTGGTGATGCCGAGCGGAGGCGTCGGATCCCAAAGCTCCACATCATCGATACAGATGCCGTAGCCGTACTTCGCCTTGCCCTCGAAGGCGATGTAGTAGCTGCGCCCCGGATCGGGCAGCGTCAGCGTCTGCTGCGTCCAGGCACCGACCGAGGTGACGTAGCTCGCCAGCGGGATCCACTCGCCGGTCCAGTCGGTCTTATAATAGACGTACAGCTCGTCCTGGCCGTCCACCCAGCGCTCCATGCAGTGCCAGAAGCTCAGGCGCGCCCCGCGCGCAGTGGCGCCGAAATCAATGCGCGGCGAAACCAGGCGGGTCACGCACTGCGTGTGGCTGGCGACCCCTAAATAGGCGTTATAGCTCCCCGCATAAGCCAGATAAGGATGACCCCACTCCCCGCCGTTTCGGAATTGCCACGACTTATCACCCTCGACGTATTCCTGCATCCAACCGTCTGGAGCGCCCCCGGCGTTTTCGAACGTTTCTTTGTAGGGGCTGCTAAAGGCAGGCAGAATCGCCAAGCTGAACTGGTTCGTGGCAGCCACGCCGTTCGCGCCAATGACGGCGATGCTGAACGACTCCACGCCTTCCACGTCCGGCATCCCGCTGATGAGCCCGCCGCTGTCTACCGTCAGTCCTGCCGGCAAATCGCCCAAGATCTTCTGCCATGTGTAAGGCATCGCCCCACCCGTAGCAATCAGGGCGTAGCTGTAGGTTGTGCCGACGCGACCCTCCGGCAGCACCTCCGGCGACAGGATCACTGGCGGACGGGGCACGACGTTAAAGGTCATGACGGGGCCGCTGGCGCTGAAGCCGTGGGCCTCCAACTTCGAACTCGAGCCGTCCCACCACCTTGCGCTTGGCCCTGTCAAATCAGAAAAGACATTCTGATACCCTGCGGCTGCGTTCCCGAGATAATAGAGGTCTCTCGCATCGCCGCCGTTGACGTCTCCTTGAAAATGCCACAGGTTGTCCGCCTGCATCAGCGTGCATTCGTAGTTCTTGTGCGTGGTGTTGTAAACCAAACTCTGATTGTCCTTGTCACCCAGCTCGTCGATGTGCCAGATGGCGATGCCCGACCCGGGGAGCGAGGCGTCCCGCCCCGCCTTCTGCCGATTTTCGAAAAGGTAATATTCCTTCGGCGTGCCGGGCTTGGCATACCGGTAGAACGTGTTAAACCCTTCCGAACCTTGTGCGGACATTAAGACAGCGTCGACAAGAACGGATTCAGGTGTGATATCGACCGTCGTGGCCCAGCCCGCAGCGCGTTTGAGGTAGGCGCAGATCTGCGAAGGGTTGCCGCCCCCGCCCCCATAGCCCATCAGGCAGAAGTCGCCCGCACCGCCAACCGAGTCATACCCGTAATCATAAAGATCCGGATACCCGCAAAGCATATGCCCGTTTTCATGACAGAACGTGCCGATCGTCAGCGAGCTACCGATGTTGGTGGCTTGGTATTTGGAGATGCTCTTGCCGCCGGGCGACAGCTCCAACGGCGAGATCCCGCTGGAGTGCGGCCACAAGCCCATCGCCCACACACCACCATTGCCGCCGGCGTAAAACACGTTACAAGCCGATATGTTACCCGACCCGTCAACCGTAAGATCGCTGAAGGACGGCAGTATCTCATCCTCGTAATTGGGCAGCGCCTTCATGATGGCGACGGCGTCATGGATCAGCAGGCTCGCCTGTCCGCCACAGCCTTTTGACGTGTCGTTGTAATAACTTTTCGGATGCAGGGAATTGGGGATGCGGATATAGGCGGTGACCGTGTTGGAGTAGACCAGCAGATTGTTGGAGTTGTCGAGAAAGTACTTTTTGACAGACCCGTTATTGCCATAGCCGGTGTAGCTGTCGCCGTTGCAGTAGTCCACGATCGACGCTTGCGGAATGGTGGCCGGGTCATCGTCGAAGTCGATCAGCAAGCAAAGCCCCTTCTTCTGACCCATGGTTGTGAAGGTGGGCGGAGCCATCACCGGTCCGTCTAATAAAAGGGTTTCCACCCGGCTCCGCGCTGCTTTTAACGCGCTCCAGGTTTTCGTCACCCCCATGGCAAGATCCCACGTCTCAAAGCGCGTGAGGGCCTGTTGCTGCTGCGCCTCGGCCGAGATGCGCACATGCTGAACCAAACCGCCCACTCGAGGATCGCCTTTGCCTACTTGCAGGCCGGTTGACAGGAGCTGCTGGCCATCAGCGGACCGCTCGGCGTAATAGTAGGCCTTCGCCGCAGGATCAAACACCACGGTGTAGCCATCGAGCGTTTCAAAAGCCGCGTAAAATTCGTCGCCCTTACCCCATAGCTCAATCCGCGTGCCGTCGGGCTGTTCGAATTGGAGTTTCTGAGCGAACGGGGCCGCCTGAGCCAGAGAGGCTAGGCAGACGATCGCCCAGATAAACCGCGTCATATTTTGTTTCAGTCGCCACATACGATTCACCCCACTCTCACGTTCAGAGTCCGCCTGAACGCGAATAAATCATCACTCCCGAAAACGGAAGGCCCTGACGAGGAGGCTTCACCCTCGCTCCCCAGAGCCTTCCGCACGCATCCGCCGTTTCGGCTTATTTGCCCAGCCGCACCCTGAAGAAGCTCGCGGCCGGCTTGGCCGCCGTCGAACGAACCTGCTTAAGAAGGGTCTGCGTGCCCTCCAGCGACACTGTGCCCGTCGCGACGGTTTCCCATGCCGGGTTCACCAGCGTCGGCGTGGCGTCGATATAGTACTGCACATCGCCCGTGCTCGTTCCGCCCATGAGGGCGCTCAGCAGCGCGCTCTTCGCGGGATCTGTCTTCTGAACAGCCAAGCGCCACTGCACGTCCGCACCCGACGCAGCCACGTCAATACCCGTCACGGTCAGTGCGAGCACGTCGCCCGGAGCGAGGCCCAGACTGGCCTTCTCGCCGTCTGAGAAGCCGTCTCCCGACGTCGAGGCGCTCAACGCGTCAGAACCGAGAATCAGCTCCGCCAAGTCGCCCAAGCCGTCACCGTCCTGATCCGTCGTGCCCAGCGCCAGCGCGCTCATGAGCGAAACGCCCTGCCACGCACCGCCTGTCAGCAGGTCTGGGTTCACTTCGGTGTTGCCAACGCCATCCCAGCTGCTCGACGGTCCCGTCAGCGCAAGGAAGTCGCTGCTGCCAGGATTCTTCTCGTACTCCCACGCGTCCGGGAACCAGTCCTGATCCGTGTCCGCATCTTCGATGGTGATCGACGCCGTCAGGCTCTGCATCGAGAACGACACGTCAAAACGGCGCGCATCGTTCGGGGTGTCCGTCAAACCGTAGTAGTTGGCATACCCCCACGACTCCCACACGTCCCGCCTGCCATTCGCATTGCTGTCGATATAAGCCCGCATCGTATAATCGCCCGCCGTGCTGCTGGGCGCCAGTCCGCGCATGATCGCGTTGGTGGTGGCCGGCGCGAGCGACGTCAGCGAGTTCAGTTGCGCGTCCGTCAGCGTATACTCTGCCACAGGCACACCCGTGAAGCCGCGGTTGTTATAGACTTGCACCTTGACCTTCCCGCTCAGACTCACCGCAGGCCCGTAGTACTTGACTGCAGCCCTGATCTCGCCATAGCCGGAGGATACCATCGGGCTGTTCACATCCCAGCGGTACTGCTTCCAGCCCGACCAGTTCGCGTCGTTACCACCCGTAACGCCCAGCGTGAACTTCGGGTTCAGCGCGATGACGCGCCACGAATAGATCGTGTTCGAGGTCAGGATCTGCCCACCCAACCTGTTGCCCACATGAATGGGAGCCTCCCACACATACTCGTCCGTCATCATATCGCGAATCGGCGCCTGCGTTTCACCCGTCCGGTAGACCGTCGTGGCGCCCTTCCGCAGTTCCAGCGCAAAGGCCGTGTAACCGTCAGGCATCTTCCATCTGAAGACCGGCCGTGCCGAGTACACATAGGTGCCGTTAATGGGTGCCACACTCTCCGCCTTCGCCTGCACGGAGTCGAACCAGTTCGTGAAGGTGAGCGCCCGCACGTTATTCGTCAGAACAGGCGCATCCCCCACAAACACGTCGTACACCGCCATGTCCAGACTGACTGAACTCCTTACCACGTTCGTGAAATTCCAGTCCAAGCCAAGCTTGCCTTGCGACAGGAAATCACCCTCGTGGAGGTAGGAGCGCACATTGAGCACCCTGTCCAGAATCACAAACTGATAGGTCTGTAGACCGTCAATCCTGCTACGCCGCACTCGGACACGCGTCAGCAAACCGCCTGTTGCAGGCGTGCCGCCGCCCACCGTCTGACCGCCTGTTCCCAGGTAGACGTCGTCAGACCTCAAACCGGGCTGCAAGGTCATGCGCAGATGGTTCGGCAGATAGTCCGTCAGTTCGATGCAGATCTTGTTGCGCTCCCAGTTGATATCCGTTTCGAAGTCTTGCGGCACGCCGCACGGCTCACCCGCCTGCCACTGACCGTCCGCGTTCAGATCCATGAAGGCGAAGAAGTAGTTCAGGCCCTCGCGGATATAATCGCCCGTAGCGTCAGCATCTGTCAGGTAGACCGTCTTTGGCCAGCCATCGACCTGACTGGCACGATAGTTGATCTTCACGTAGGAGCGCGACGCCAAGATGAGCGCCGTATAGGTCGGCGAAACGACGACGGGTATCTCTGCGCCCGTAAACCAGGTCAAGTCGATCTCATACTCGCCCGTGATGTAGTTGATCGTGCCGATCTTTTCCGCCCAACCGCCAACCTCACCAATGATGGTGCCGGTACGCCCGGAGATATCCGACAACGTATCGCGCCCGACAATCGCCGTATACCCATTTATCACATCCGTGAAGGTCATGCGGAGCGACGCAGGAACGAGGGTGCCGGGCGACAGGAACCCGCGGATCACGCGTGCGCCCCAGAAACCCAGTGTCTTGGTTTTCGCCGTTCCAACCGTCGCACCGCCAGCCGCCACCGGCAAGGTATACACCGCATCGGGCAGGCCATCCATTTCCGGGTTCGAGAAGGCGTGGATCACGACCGGCGCGATCGGGTTGAGCCCGTTATAGGTAAGACGCGTCTCGATGACCGGAACAGGGAAATCCTTGCTGGAGGTACCCTCCGGATCCAGATGCATACCCAACGAGGGGTCGCTCTTCAGCGAGTTCTTCTCGTAGCGGCATTCGGACCAGTTCGACCAGCCATCCTCGTCATTGTCGATATGCGGCTCATACACGAACCGGTTGACGTAGTAGGGGTGATAGAGATCCTCCCACGCGTCTTCCATGAAGTCGTGATCCGCGAACATGGCGCCGAGGGTCAGTTTGGCACCCTCCGGCTTCGTGTAATAGTCTGACTCACTCCTAAACGGATTGGTCTTAATCAGCAACGGACTGACGAACAGGTTGAATGCCGTGTACACTTCGGAGATCTGGTACTCGGCCAAATTCGAAAGTCCGTCACGGTCGGGATCGCCGCCCGCGCCGTCCCTGCCCTTGGCCCCGTCCGCGCCACTCGGATTCAGGTTAAAGAGCTTCTCCCACCAGTCCGGCAGCCCATCGCTATCCGAGTCCGCCGTCATCCTCCACTCGGACGCCCCTTCCGGATGCTCAGGAGACGCGCCACGGGCGACATCGCGCTGATAGCGCTCGCCGTAGGTCATGAACTGCCCGTCCGGATAAAGTTCAAACCACTTCACATCTTCGAACCTGACAATGACCGGCGGAACAAGCTGGCTTAAGCGGTTGGTCGCGCTATGCATCCACCAAGCCGGCAGGCCATCGGAATCCAAGTCACCATTCGCACCCCGCCCGGTTTCGAGCCAGGCGTCCGCAGCCCCCTGAAGATCCCACATGTCGGTGACCCGTTTGGCGAAAGCGTCGCCGAGCGGCAGCAGGTCGCGATTGAACATGAGCCCGCCCGCCACCAGCGTCGCTCCGGAGGGCATCTCCCCGCGGGTGTGATAGAGGAGACCGTACGGATTACAGCGGTTCGGGAACAGGTTGGTCGCACCCGCGGACCCTGCCGCCACATGCGCCCAATAGACCGAGTTGTACACCTTGTTCGTGAGCAACAGCGCGTTCCAGGCATTGGTGGCCACATCGGTGTTCACCCCGCCGAAGAGCGGCAGGTGATCGTATCCGTTTTCGATCCACGGCATGTAGTTGTAGTCGTTATAGACGGTGCTCTTGACCTCGGTCTCACTCCACCAAGGCACCTCCGCGAGAGGCCAGATCGGACGATTGACCGACACTTGATCATCGTTGAAGCCACGCGGCGACGTAACCGCGTAGTCGCTCAGCTCGGAGCCAAACAGATTGTCGAAGGTGTAGTGGTGCATCAGCACCGGCGTCAACTGCTGCGGGTTCGACGCTTCACGCGCATAGCCGCGCGCCACCTGCCCAACCACCAGCACCCTGTTCGCCATCAGATCTTCATGCGTGAAACGCTTCTTGTAGTCCGACTTGATCGTATCGTCGTCGCGCGCACCGTCCCAGATGCGCACCTCGTCGATCCATCCCTGATAGAACTGATCAAAGTCCGCCCACGTCTGCGGCCAGTGCCAATTACCAGCCAAATCGAGAGTAAGCCCGATGGGCGCATTGTTCGCCGCGCCCAGAACCAGGTTACCCAGCCTCTGGTTGAGGTAATGCGTCTGATCCGACGGATAGTCGCGGGAGATGATGATCCCGTTAGCGGGTATCAGATCGGTCTCCACAATGGCCTGCGGCTCGCTGTTGACAAACAGGGTGAACTTCTGGGCCAGTCCGTCCATGCGGGCAACCACATGCACCCATTTGTTGGGAAGCAGCTTGTGGCCATACGCCCGCACGGAATCCGTATGCGAGTCGTGCGTACCGGCATTTTCAAACGTCGCATACACACGGCCGTCGTCTTCAATGCCGATGCGGTAATTGCGGCGGAGGTAAGAATTGGACGTGCTGTTGTCGCTTGGGCCATACATGAATGAGCGCTCGATCAACACCTGGTTGCGGTTCGTCGCAGCAGGCCGCGCCCACAGTTCAACCGTGAAACTCCTAAACCCGTTATAGATATCGCCCAATTCAGGATTTTCAATATCGTCGTATGCGAAACGCATGACGCTGCTGGCCGCTGCATTCGTCCCGCTAAACCAGAGCGCCTGACGCCGGATCGGATCGTCATGATCCTGCGGACTCGCCATCTGGTTGCGGGAGTCGGACAGCTCGTCCTTATCCGAAACGCCGTCGTTGTCCGTGTCATACCCTTCGTTCATTTCGTAGGTGTACACAAACATCGGGGAAGGCGACCGAGGCCAATAGTACATTGCGTACGGTTGATAGAACCGCCTCGACACGCTGCTCGGGTTCGCCCCGTCCGTCAGCCACAGCGGCGTCGGATCCGTGTTGTGGTTGGGCGGCGCGGACTGGTTGACCAGAATCTGCTCCTCCAGATTGAGCAGCCCGTCAGCATCCGGATCCGCCTCTGGCATACCTGTCAGCCACGGATAGGAAACGAAGTCCATGGGCAACAGCGCAATCGGTATACCAGCGGAATTGGTAGGACTGAAATCGTTGTAATCCGGCCAGATGGTTGGCTGATTATTCGCTACATAGGCACGTTTCACACGGTCATCCAACCTGTCAGCGCTGGTACTCAAGCCCAGAATCGGGTTCAATCCATGGAACAGCTCATAGAAATCATCCATGCTGTCAAAGTCGGTGTCCGGATTGCGCGGATCCGTGGAGACGTACAGCTTGCTGTTCCCCACAGCCAGCATCACCCAAAGGTTAGGCTGCTGAGTCCCCCACGGGAACATGGAGAGATCCCACAGGTTGGTGATCGGGGTAAAGAGCATCGCAGGCGCAAAGCTTGTATCCATCGGCCAGCCGAGATTTTCGGTGATTACGCCGACCGTTTGCAACCCCGTGCCGTCCCAAAGCGGGATGTCGTAGCGGAAGCTGCGCACTGCCTGCACCCAGTACTCTTGGAAATTCTTGAGACCGTCGAAATCACAGTCGGGCTCAGAGTCCACCACCGTACCGTCCATGCCGTTCGTGATGACGATCCCGCTATAGGTACCATCACCCGGAATGGTTCCGGCAAACTCGACCTCCCACTTGTCCGGCAGGAAGTCCAGATCCGTGTCGATCGCGTTCGGGTTCAAGCCGCCGCCCTGTATAAGCGGCAGTGAGTTATCGGTCGGCGGCCCGTATACGAAGGTCTGCTCGGCGGAGTCACTCAAGCCGTCGCCATCGGTGTCCGGCCGCCACGGGTCGGTCGGCCAGAATTTGTTGAGCCAGTTCACGTCGCCAGCCGGACGGACGATGGAGACCCTGGCCAGCGCGTTGCTCATGTTATACAACGCCGAGTTCGTATACGCAGCGATGGACTCTGTGCCGGCAAACTCGCGGCGGTTGTTCAACCCGTCGCGCGGCGGCGCGTTCTCGCCCGGGTAACGATCCCCTGTACCATCACCCCAACTCCAGGGCGTGATCATCATCGAGCGGTTTGCGGCAACGGTCAGGTCCCGGCCAGGCTCGATGGCCACGTAAAGCTCCCAGCCATCCGGCATTCCGTCGTTTTGATAATTGACCACATCGAAGTCGCTGTCGGGGGTGTTCGGATGCGTGGAGAAAGACCCCCACGTGCCGGCTCTTGGAGACATTGTCTCGCTTGCGTCGTTGAGGAGGTTCTCAGACATGAACTTCAACAGGAGGTACTCGTCGAGAGAGGTGAAGGCGCGGGTATCCGGAGCTCCAGCCACCCAGTCCGGGAAACGTTTGAACGCCGCGTGGTAATTCATGGTGCCGATCCACGCCGTGCGCGGGTCAAACCCGAACTTGTGATTGACCTGGAAATGAATCCACGCAACCGTTGTGTTTGTGGCAACATCCGCCACGATCTCACTCGCGAGGTTCTTGACCGGCAGCCCGGCCGCGAAAACGGCGTTCGAGTCCCCGTAATGGTAAACCCGGTTCACGTTCTGCGAATACCCCAGGGCGTTGCCGATGATCACGGCGGATTCGGCGGGCACGACGCAGAGGCTGCCGTCGCTCAGCGTCACCAGGTTCATCCGCACTTCTCTGTATGCCATGTAGTCGCCGTCCGGGTTACTGTTGGCATCCCCCGGATCAGTCGGATTCATCCCCCGCATGACTTCCCAGCCGTCGCAGATGCCGTCGCCGTCGGTGTCCCAGTGGATCGGATTCGTTCCGATCGACAGCTCTTCGATGTCCAGCAGACCGTCATTATCGGTGTCTCTACTCGCAGCCACATTCGGCTGGGTCGGATGGAAGTCGATCTCGATCTTGCTCGAGGGAATGACCGTGCCCACCGAGACGTCGTACGGGTTGTAGGCCGAGCCTACGAGGAACACGCCCGGTGCGCCGACGGGACCGAACTTAGCCGCCCGCCAGAAGAAGTACTCCCAGCCGTCAGGGAAGCCGTCGTTGTCCGTATCCGCCACGGTCGGATTCGTATAGGGCTCGTCCTCAACGCCGGTCGGGATGCTGATGTCAACCCTGTTTAACGCGAGATGCATGCCGCGCACCTCATAGAAGGCCGTGAACGGCGTTCCCGTCGGACGGAAGTCGAATGTGCCGAGGGCTCCATACGGGTCGTAAGGAAGGAAGTCACCCACGACCGTGGTGCCGTCCGTATCAAGATCGTCATTGTAATGCGTCAGCGTCTGCATCCAGGCCGGCGTACCCTCGCCGGCAGCCACATCCGCCCCGCCGATTTCGGAGAGGATCCATTGCGCGGTGTCGTCCGGGATTCCGTCGCAGTTGATATCGCCCACGTTGTCTGTTGCGTCCCACTCGAGACTGAAAATGGCCCGCACGCTGCGGACTTCCGCCGCCTGCGTCCCGTCGGCGGCTGCGGCAGGTAACCCCATGACCACGGTCGCCGGCGCAAGCGGCGTCTGATCGGTCGTTGCGATACCCTGATCCGTCCCGAACCACGTGAAGAAAAAGCTGTCTTGCCTGATTGCCTTCGCAAGCTTATTGGTCTGGAAGTTCTCCTGACCCACGTAGTAAGGCTCGCTGTTGGTCCAGTAACGGGTTACATAGTAAGAGCCCGTGTTGGCCTTGTAGGGCCTCGCCTCGAGCACGGCGGTTGATTCAGTAGGATTGAACGCGAAGGTATACACATCGTTTCGGTTGCGGGAGCTGCGCGCATTCTCCGAGAGCACGATGCCATAACCGAGCCCGCCGCCCGCGCCGGTCAGTGCGGGGGCGATGGGGGATGTGGCATCGCTCGTCCCGCTTTTGTATTTCGCCCCGTAATAGTCGGCGTCGTTGGGGCCGACCGGTGTCACCATGACCGTCTTAGACGGGCTAACCGTGATCTTGTACCGCACGACCGCATAGCCATTGTCCTTGTCCCAAGCTTCCATTTCGATGATTTTAAGGCCGACCTCATTAAACGTATGGTAGACCGTTCCCGTTTGGCCGAGGCCGCTCTGGATGGGCGTGTTGTCGCCGAAGTTCCAGAGGACCCGCATCGTCGGATAATCGTTGGTTACGTCGGAAATGTTCCATGAGAAGGGCACGCTCACGCCCTGTGCGTAACTGGCCACCGGAAGTCCGAGCAGGTCGGAGGCAAGCGGCAGGTTGATGACCGGGTCGACGTTCATGATCTCGACGGTTCCCGTCTCGATATTCGCGAACTTCGTGATGGCGGCAGCCGAACCGGTCACCTGCGGAATAATCGTGAACCCTGTAATCCAACTGTTATCTGTGCCGTCCAAGGCGCTGAACTTAACCTCTTTTTCCGTCTGCCCCACAGCGAACTCGACCTGGTTGGTCTGGAGCACGATCCGCCCGTTACTGTTATTGTTGACGGGGGACGTCGTCAGCCGCACCGTCACTTTTTCAGTGAACGCCTCCGAAAGCTGGACGGTGAACAACCCCGTGTTCAACTGGCGTGTTTCCCTGGTGGCGTCGGCGGGAGACAGGATGCGAACCGTCGGCGGCGGGGGCGGCGAGACAACTGTGATTTTGAACTCGATCTCGTCCGAAAAACCGCCGTCTTTATCCTGCGCCTGCAACCAGACATACTTATCGCCCAGCGAGGTGTAGGCGTGCGTGACCTGCCCGACCGCGCCGGTCACGACCGCCGACACGCCGTCGCCGAAGCGCCAGCGGACGATCATGGTGCTCAGGTCAGCCGTTACGTCCTTGACCGTATAGTCGAAAACGAAGGGCGTCGCCATGGGCACTTTGTCGAACGGCGGCAGTGACGGCAGCACCAGGCTGCCGGCCGCTGGCCGGGTCACCTGCGGGCGCACGTTTTTCACGAACACCGACGAGCTGCGCAGGTCCGTGAAGAAGGCGGCAGCGGCCGCATTGTTGATGATCTCGGGAATCAGGGTGACGCCGAAGGCGGAACTCGCGATCGTGCCGTCTATAAGGGTGAACTCTTGCACGTCGGAAGCGTTGGTTCCGCTCGTGATCTTAATCACGTTGGTCGCGAACACGAAGTTCTGCTGTGCGGCGGGATCGGTGTTCAGCCGCACGTAGACGTCGCCACCGCCCGGGAAGGTTGCCTGCGACAGAGTCACCGTCAGCCGGCCTAGATCGTTGGTCTCATCATAGCGATTCGGGTTGACGCTCACGCTGACGAACGGCTTCGGCACCGGCACCTGGACTTTGACTGTAAACAAAACCGGATCCGAGCTCGCGCCGTCTTTATCCGTGGCGTAGACAGTGACTTGCGCGTCATAGCTGTTGGCCGCTCCGGGGAACGTATGCGGCACGGAGCCTGCTGAGCCGGGAACATTGGTCGTTGTCCCGTCGCCGAAATTCCAGGTAACCGTCATGCCCGCGGCGGTGTCAGCCGGCACATCCGTGGCGGTCCAGTTGAACGTGAACGGCGCGTTCATAACCGCTGTCGGATTGTACGCGGCCGTTGGCTGAATCAGCGCCGGCTTCGCGTTGGTGACATAAACCGTTCCCTTGACCACGCGCTGATACTTGGAGGCCGCCAGCGCATTGGTCAGCACAGGGGTTAGTTCCACGCCCGGACTAGCGCTCAGAGCGGTGCCGTCCGGCGCATTGAAGTTGAAATAGCCGGAAAGGGTGGACAGCGCGGGTATCTGAACGTAGACCGGCTGCGTTGCGAACGTGACGTTGCTCTGCCCCAGCGGCGTTGTGTCGATGCGCACATAGAGGTCGTTGGTGTAGCTCTCGGACAGTTCGACGCGGAACCGGCCAGCATTCGCGGTGGCGGTTTCGTTTACGGTCGCGGATTGCTCGCCCGCTTCCGTCATCAGAAGCCGGATCGTCGGCAAAGGCGGCGTGCTGATCGTGATCTGCCTCTTGATATAGTTCGTCACGCCCACCGTGGTGAAGTTGTTCGCGTAGTCCACCGGACGCTGAAGGTAAACGTCGGTGGTTCCGACGGCCAGCCCGCGGATCGGGAAGTCTTTAAAGGACGTATTGGTCGGAATATTCACCAAATCCCACGTCTGGTTGGGCGTCGAGCCGATCTGCAGGATATTGGTACCCGGGGTCCAAACGTAGACACTCACGCCGGCGGATTCCGTGGGGTTGACGCTGCTGACACGCCACAAGGCGGTTTCGGTAGCGGGAAGCGACGTCACCCCTTGAAGTTCCAGGGTTTTGATGCGTATGTTCGCCTTTGCCAGAGTCAGGTCAAACGTCTCGCCAAATGCCGGGTAGGCCTTGTTCGGGTCTAAGACCCACACGGCGTCTGCGTTCAGGTTGGTCGCGCTCCGAAACGCCCAGCTGTTGTAGAAGAGCTGATAGGGGACAGGGGGCGTCTCCGAACCGTAAATCAGCATCGGCTGCGCCATGTCGCCCGGCTTGACACGGTAGCTGAAGATGGCGTCGGTGCGGGGATAGGCGCCCACCAGCTGATACTGGCTCAACGACCGGAACGTGGCGTACGCAACGGTGCCGTTCACGATCATCCGGAGTTCCGGCTTGAGCGCCTCAGTGGCGTTAAAGGCGTTGGTCAGCACAAAGTAACCGGCCAGCGTGATCTTGAAATCGATGTTTTGGCCCGACGACGTGAACTCTTGATTGGCGAAATCCGACTTGATGCTCACGATGTCACCGCTACTTTGGGCCAGCGCTTCGCCGGACCACAATAACCCGCCCACCAAAAGCGGATACATCAGCTTTTTCATTACGGTCTTCATGTTGGTCATTTTCATTCTCAACTCTCCAATTTTTACCTTAAAATCAACTCCGTGTCACACTCTGCGGAACCGGCGCTGCGCCCGTCCCGCACGTCACAAACCGTACTCACTGGGCCACCTTTGGCTGATCAACAGCCTGGGCCTTGCCTTCGGCCACGGCCTTGGCGTCGCGTGCCTCGCGCTCCATGCGCGCCCGGATCAGCTCGCGTGCGGCGCCGAGCGTCTGCTTATCCTCAGCCAACACCTTTGTCTCGCGCCCCTTTAAGGCCTGCCACTCAGGATCCTTTTCCAAAGCTGCCTTGAGCGCGGCGGCGTCGGCGCCCGGCGGCAGCGCCGCCTTGACCCTCTCGGCACACGCCGCCAACTGGGCCACGACCGCGTGGTTCTCGCGGGCCAACACGTTCTGAGACGTGCGGTTCTTTTTTAAAGCCGACAAATACTCCGGGTCATTTGCCCGGTTGGTGACAACATTCTCTATAGGAGGAGGGGCCACCGTTACCGGCGTGCTTTTTTTGCAGCCGGACGAAAAAAAGCAAGAAATGACAGTTGACAGCATCGTCAAGAAGACCAACGCTTTCACCCTGTCATGCATGCGAATCTTGCTTCTCCAACTCATTCCCAGAGACATTTGGCTCGCTTTCAGGTCCATATTCAAGGGGCTTGTCTCCGCAGTATTTAAACGTGAAGACAGTACTCCGTGATTTGCTCAGTGTATCATGGAGCAAATGGGTGGACAAGGCGTAATTCGCAAATTAGACTTTTTTCTTTGTCCGATCTTTCTCGTTGCCTACAGGCGTAGGCATGCGTTATAGTGAATGCACTATGACAGAAGACCGTACCAACAACGTGGCCGCAGAGACGCTTGTGCTTGCCAACGGCGACAACCAGCAGAACCTTTTCCGCGTCCGCCGCACCAAGCTGCTGGCCATCAGCGGCCCGCTTCAGGGTCGCGAGTTCGTCGTGAACCGCGACTCTTTCACGATCGGCTCCGGCAGCCACAACGACCTGACCATCGAAGACTCGACCGTTTCGAAACGCCACTGCGAGATCGTCGTCGACCAGACCGGCTACCTCATCCGCGACCTCGACAGCACCAACGGAACCCTTGTCCAGGGCGTCCGCGTCTCCTCCGCCCACCTCGCCCCCGGCTCGGAAATCCAGCTCGGCAAGACCCGCATCGTCTTCTGCCCCCTCCAGGAGTCCAACGACATCCCCCTCTCCCCCAACGAAGCCTTCGGCAAAATGATGGGCCGCGCCGTGCCCATGCGCCGCATCTTCTATCTGGCCGAGACCTACTCCCCCTCCGACGCCACCATCATGATCACCGGCGAAACCGGCACCGGCAAGGAGATCCTCGCCGAGGAGATCCATAACCACTCCCCCCGCCGCGACAAGCCCTTTATCGTCATCGACTGCGCCGCCATCTCCAAGGAACTCATCGAAAGCGAACTCTTCGGCCACGTCAAAGGCGCCTTCACCGGCGCCAACGCCGACCGCCAGGGCGCCTTCGAACTCGCCGATGACGGAACCGTCTTCCTCGACGAGATCGGCGACCTGTCGCCCGACCTCCAGCCCAAGCTGCTGCGCGTCCTCGAAAAGCGCGAGATCCGCCGCGTCGGCTGCAACAAGGTCCGCAAGATCAACGTCCGCATCATCAGCGCCACCAACCGCAACCTCGCCAACG
>CAYMLQ010000052.1:0-23271 GCA_964390795.1 uncultured Lentisphaeraceae bacterium | reverse complement strand
AGATGCCAATCATGGGAACCGGCATGTAGCCGGCCAAGCCTATGGGATGCTAGTGGGTGTTATTGTTAGATCCGTAATGGTTAATAACACACTTACTGAGCCAGTTGCCGACGGCCGCGCGGCTGACCGCGACAATCTTCTGAGGCTCCGAAGCGTGTTGAATATCGGCGAGGGCGGGGATGCGTTGACCGGATCTCTGCCCTTCGGTACGGGCGACGCCACGGCGGGAGCTGAGAACGAACTTCTGACGGTGATTGTCGGCCCGCGAGAACAGGTCGACTTGGCACGCACGCTGGAGGAGTCGAACTACTATAAGAATTTGTTGCGGCGTGCCGCCGCCGGCGATGCACCCAAGCGTCTTGTGCGCGGCATTGAGGACTTTCTTTCCGACAACAGGGATTCGATATGGGAAAACAGTTGGGTCTACTTTCCGGCCGACCTGATGACGCCCTATGCACGCGAGATTTTTGACGGGGATCTCTACGCCGACAAGCGGGAGCGGCTTGCCCGTCGCACGGACGTGGGAAACTTCGAGGTTCAGCGCAACGGCGTCGCCTGCATTCGTATCCCGGTTAGTTATCTGTTGAAGCTAGCCCTTGCCGACGTCATCAGCTTGGACCGCGAGTCGCACCCTTGCATACGCAGCACGGGCGAGCGTCTCATGCAGCACCTGCTCAACGACAACACCTCGCCGGAGACGTTTTCATTTCACACGGTGGGCTCCTCCAAAGAGCCAGGGCTGGGGAATGAATTGGCAGCGGAAACGCTACGCCGTTTTCTGCTGGTCCAGTTTCTGACCATGTATGCGAATGAAAAGTTTGAGTTGCGGGCCCGAGGCCAGGAAACGCTGGTCTGCCTGGCTCCCACGACACCGCAGCGTCAGAAGAATTTGAACGAGCTGGTTGCCGATTCGTTCTACCGTGACCTCTTTATGAGCCCCTGCCTGTCGGGATGGAACCGAGGGGAGGAGAAGCACCATTACATGATTCTGTGTCATGAGGTGCTTTCGCGCAGCCGCCTGCACACCGTGTCGAAACTGCGCGAGTCCGGAATCATTGCGCTGGATCTGATGACGCTGCCGACGATGTCCAACACGAGTTTGGCCAACAACGGCACGCACATCAGTTTGGGCAGCCGCCGCTTGACGGCTTTGATGGCCGCAGGCTCAAAAGAGTTTACGGCGGCGGACGAGAAACGGGTGGGCGATTTGGTTGTTAAGATCGTCGAGCATTTTCTGCCCCTGTTTGTCGGGGCCTATTCGGCGGCACCCTATCGGTTCGACTTCTGTGATTTCCATCCCGAGACGGTGTTGGGCTTCCTTCCCCATGAACTGGACTTCACGCATCTGCGGATGTTGTGGCGGCGCTGGAAAGGGAAGGCCGACCTCAAGTGTTTTGGCTATTCGCTCACGCCCTTCGGACCGCGCGGCTTGGATCGCTTTCTGGCCACCCTGCTCAGGTTGCACGGTGATTGGATTCCGGATCAGCGGCTGATCGACTATCTCGTTTCACCCTTGAGCACGGACCACAGTCCCGCTCTGGACGGAACGGTTGGCAATGATGAGCGCCTCAAGCGGGATCTGGCCCAGATGGGGGTGTTCGACCTGAAGATGACCTCCTACTCCTTGTACCGCCAGCGCCAGTTCGCCCGCATGGGCTTTTGCGGCTTTGAGGGGCGTCACTATAGCCAGTTTGCGAGCATCACCGGGGACATGGCGGCTGCGACAGATCTTCAGCGGCTGATTACCGCTCTCGCCTACCAGTACGTTCTGACTGGTGCCGTGACGCACGCCGACATACCCGACACGCCTGAAGTCGAAAGCGAGCGCCGCCAGACCTTTTTCGGCTCCGCTATCGGCATTCCCACCTTTTTCGTTTCGGCGCGGTCGCCGAACCGCTTCCTTCAGCGGATTCTGAGCCGCACGGCCCGCACGCGCGACAGCAAGCGTTATGCGGGGCACACACGGGTCTACCATGCCGAGTATCGCCAGGCGCTGGTTTCGGTTCTCGAACAGGATGCGGCCGGGCTGATCGAAGCTCTCGGCATGCGCGACACCGTGCGCGATCTCAAAGAGCGCGTCGGGCCTGCGGGCAAAGGAGCGGCACTCGGGTCGATTCTCAAGGGGATTCTTGACGAAGCGGGCACTTCCGCACCGCTCAACGTATCCGCCAATACGTTCAACGGGGCGGCTGAGCGTTATTACCGGGACACCTTGCTGAAGCGTTTCGTCGGCGAGGCTTTGGATCTCTTTGCACGCGACCTGAAAGAACTGACCGCAAACGCCGCATCTGGCCAGGACGAAACTGGGAGTACTCTGCGTTCGACCTTGAAAGGAGAGGCCCCGTCCTCGTTTCTGGAGGCGGTCAGGAGCACCATTCTCGAAGGTAAGGTGTCCCAGTCGGTGCTCGTCAAACTCATTAACTTGATGCTGCTGGTGATCCATCACCAGTGCAAGCGCAACGAGAATTCACCATGACGGCGCATCAGTACATTGAGCGGTGCAGTTCGAGCCTTGTGGACGAGAGATTCTGCGGCGACCCGGTCGTCTCTTTTCTGTATTCCCGTGTCCGGGAGCAGTCCGGATGGCTGTATCGGGCGCTCACGTCGTCCCGCCTGACGAGTCTCATCGGATTTCTTCATTTTGATGTCCGCCCCCTGAACCCCGCACGGATGCGCGCAAGGCTGGCCTCCGTCTGCGGCGTCAACTTCTCGGAGTGCGCCGATCCGCCCGAGAGTCTCGACACCGCCCGCAAGGTTTTTGAGCGGAAGATCCGCTACTGGAACTGCAGGCCCATCTCAGCAGATCCAAAGGACATCGTTTCGTGTTCCGATGCGCGGCTGGTCGTGGGGTCGCTGGAGCAGGGCTCGCCGCTGTTTCTCAAGGACAAGTTTTTTGGCTACGAGGAGTTGCTGGGGGACGACAAGCCGGAGTGGCAGAAGGCCTTTCGTGGCGGCACCTATGCCGTGCTGCGGTTGACGCCGGACAAGTATCACCGTAACCATGTGCCCGTGACCGGAGTGGTCCGGGACTATTATGAGTTGGACGGGGGCTTTCAGTCCTGCCATCCGGCCGTGATCATCGCCCAGGCCTCGCCGCACTCGAAGAACCGGCGGACGGTGACGGTTATCGACACCGATGTGCCGGGCGGGACACAGGCCGGTCTGGTGGCGATGGTTGAGGTCGTCGCGCTGATGATCGGCACGATTGAGCAGTGTTATAGCCGGGAAGAATACGACGCTCCCCAGACGCTCCGCGCGGGCATGCGGCTGGAGCGCGGGTGCCCGAAGAGCCTGTTCCGTCCCGGCAGCTCCACGGTTGTGCTCCTTTTCCAGCCCGGCCGCGTCCGGTTCAGTGACGATCTCCTAGCCAACCTCCGGCGGACCGATGCGCGGAGCTTATACAGCAAGGGGTGGGGTACGACCTTAGTTGAAACGGACGTGGCCGTGCGTTCGACCATTGCGCATGCGGTTGGGGGAGGCTGACAATGAACGCAGGAGCGGTCGTGGGAGTCGTTGCGGTTGGCCTTGCCGTGCTGTTCGCGTGGGCGTTTCGCGCACTGCCGCGCGAACGGTGGCAGATTCTGGCGGTGTTGCCTCAGCGGAAAGAGCCTGACGGCGCTTGGAGCGGCGTTAACCTGACCTACTATGGCTTGTTTAACGGACTGGGGGTCACGGGTGGCGTGGTGGTGGCGGTGTTCCTGCCGGGCACCGTGGGTTTGCCCCTGACCCTCGTGGCGTGGTGCCTCTTCGCGCTGCTGGCGGTCACGGTCCCCGCCTCGAAAATCATCAACCGCTTGGTGGAGGGCCACTGGCACGGCTTCACTGTCGGCGGCGCATCGTTTATGGGTATGGTTGCCTTCCCCTGGATGGTCTGGGGCGTGGCGCGGCTGACGCTTCCGGCGGCTGACGTGATGGCGGCGGTGCTGTGCGTGCTGGGAGCCCTCGCCTCGGCCTATGCCTTGGGAGAGGGCATCGGGCGCCTGGCCTGCATCAGTTTCGGCTGTTGCTATGGGAAGCCGCTTTCGGTTTGCCCAACTTGGTTGTCGAGGTGGTTCGCCCGCGGCGCTTTCGTGTTCGAGGGCCGCTTGAAGAAATCGTCCTACGAGCACGGCTACGAGGGAGAACGACTCATTCCCGTACAGGCACTGACGTCCGTCATTTCGAGCGCAGCCGGACTCATGGGGGTTGCGGCGTTTCTGTATGGGCATCCCCTTCTCGCATATCTTGCGCCTGTCATCATCACGCAGGTGTGGCGGTTCGTGTCGGAATTCCTGCGGGCAGACTATCGGGGGGCGGGGCGGATTTCCGCTTACCAAATCATGGCGCTCATCGGTGCGGGTTACTCCATCCTTCTGGGTTATCTTTGGCAAGGCAGTCCCGCTCCGGCGCCGGACGTGGAGAGGGGCTTGGCGTTGTTATGGACGCCCGGAGCGATTTTGCTGATTGAAGGCTTGTCCGTTTTTGTGGCCATCCGCATGGGTCTCAGCACGGTCACGACCGCCCGCATCAGCTTCGATCTGAGTCGGAACCAGAAGACGGGTCGGGCTTCGCCCCATCAGTAGCGGGTAAGGAAAGAGTTAGACAATATCAGGATGGCGAACGATACGCAAAAACACAATTCGCACGATCAGCTTTCTAATATTTAACGTGTGCTTCACGGAGCGCTAATCCGTATCCGCCATCATCACTACACATGTGTGCCGGTGTCCGGCACCGGGTGCGCAAGTTCCTGCCTGAGCCGAGTCAGGGCACTTCTCGATAACAACAAGAAAGCACAACGATATGAATCATCAGTCCTCGTTCGGCGAGTGGTCTAATGTGGTGAACAGGTGGTTGAACGGGCAACGGCTTCCCGTGAACCGAACGTTTGTGGCGATGTCTTTCAGCGCGCTGCTATGTGCCGCCAGTCAGGCCGGCGTCGTTGCAGGCTGGAACTTCTCGGCCATCGTGGCCGGCGACAATTTTGGGCCAACTCCTTTTGCGGCAGGCATGGCTGATCCCAATGCGACAATCGGAGGGCTCACCCGAAACTGGACCTACGGCGCGGGAACTGCGGCGTCAGCAGCTTGGGGCGGCAATAATTTTGCTCAGTCTCCGAATAATACGCAAGCCGGTGCCATCGCCGCCGGGAATTTTGCAACCTTCACCGTTACCGCTAAGGTCGGCTATCAGGTTTCTCTTTCAGACATCCCTGCCTACAACATCCGGCGCTCCGGCACAGGGCCAAACACCGGCATCTGGCAGTATCGGATCGGAGCAGGTTCCTTTGTGGATATTGGTAGTGCCATCACATGGGGTATGGTCACGACTTCGTCAGGCAATCCCCAAACGGCGATTACGCTGTCTGGGATTTCCGCCTTGCAGAATGTGCCGGCCGGCACGACGATCACAGTCAGGCTGGTCACGTGGGGCGCCACGAGCGCGGGCGGCACCTGGTATTTGAAGGATCTCGGCAACTCGACGGCGAACGATCTCATCCTCAACGGCACGGTCACGGCCGTCACGCCCACGGGCGATACGGACTCCCGTGCGGTTGCACCGGTGACGCAGGTGTCGGCGGGCGACGTTTCCTCGCTGGCGACCACGCCCGGAGAGGCCGTCGACGTCCTGGCCTTCACCCTTCAGGATGTGGGTACTAGCGACACGGACGCAACCAAGGTGACGCAACTCACCGTGAAGCCTGCCAGCGGTAACACGGCAAGCTGGGACGCGAACATCCAGGGTGTCAACCTGTACAACGTGAGCGATGCCGCAACCGTGGCGCTCGGGACTCCGGTCATAACCGACACATCGATCGTGATCCCGCTCGCTTCCGGCAGCCTCAGTATCCCTGACGGTACGGCCAAGGATATCCGGCTGTCGGTCTACCTGAAGACGGGCTCGCTCGTTGACAACGCGGTTCTCCAGTTCAAAATCGACTCCGCCGCACCGGGCTTTGCTACTGACCCGGCCGCCTCTAGCGGCTTCGCTCCGACGTTCCCCGCCGATATCACGGGCAACGCGATGACCCTCCGAGTCGTCGCGTCGAAACTGGCGTTCGCGGCCGTGCCGTCGAGCGTCGGGATCGGCCAGACCTTCACCGCCACGCTTCAAGCCCAAGACGCGAACGGCGCTGTGGACGTGGACGACACCTCCGCTGTCACCGTCACGAAAGCGACAGGCGACAGTACGCTGACGGGCGGAGGCACGCAGAACCTGGTCGCTGGCGCCAAGGCGTTTGCCGCGCTGTCCTTTGACACGCCCGGTACCAACACGCTGCAAGCTGCGGGCGGCGGCCTGGCCAGTGCGGTGAGCGGCGACATCGTGGTGTCCCTTCCTCTTTCCATCTTTCATGTGAACGACATGCACGCTCGCGTGACGCCCCATTATTGGCAGATCCCAAGTCACGGAACCAACACGCCGGCCTTCGAGTTAGTGGGCGGGGCCGCTTATCTGGCCTCCAAAATGCTGACCCTCAAGAGCGGAAACCCGAACTCGCTGGTGCTGGACGCGGGCGATATCTCGGAGGGTAACCCGCTGGGTGACTTGCGTGGCAACGGCGCGATGGTGGACTTCTACAACATCCTTGACGCCAAGCTGAAGGCGCAGGGTGGCCGCGGTCTTGACGCCTCCGTGGTCGGCAACCACGACGTGCGGTTCAGGAGCTACATTGATAACCTCAGGACCAATGCACATTATCCGGTCATCGCGATGAACATCTGCTCGAACGGTACCAAGAACGCCTACTTCGCACCTTATGTCATCGTGAATGTGAACGGCACGCGGGTCGGCATCCTCGGCTATTGCAACGAGAATGGCGACCTCGGGCCGGAAACCTCCAACCTGCTGAGCGTGGTCAAGTGCGACTGGACCAGCGCAGATAGCACCAAGATACACGTTAAAGATTACGTGACCGAGCTTCGCACCGTGCGTGGCTGCGACCTGGTCGTGTTGCTGGCGCATATCGGGCAGACGGCGATCTGCGCGGACACCGGCACCAGCAGCGCCCTGCTTGTGGATGACGGCACGGTACGCGTGCCGGAAGTCGCGATCACCGGCCATTGGCACTCGTGGGCTGAGACCGTCTGGCAGCCCTCGGTCCTGAACCACAAGACGATCTTCGCGGAATCCGGAAGTTACATGAAGTACATCGGCGAACTTCAGGTGGCAGGCGACGGGCGCTACGTGAGCGCCACCCAGCATGTGATCCGCTGTTCCGACCTAATCCCGGTTCCGGAGGTCGAAGCCCAGATCGTCGCGCTTGAGGCCGAATACGCGGCCAACACCGATCCCGGACTCGGCATGACCAACTGGCCGCTGTATGAGGTGGTGGGCTACACATCCGACGATCTGCTGCTCGACAACAACATGAAGTGGTGGACGCCGAACGAGTATCCGTGGAGCGGTGACAACACCGCAGGCCAGTGGATCTGCGACGCCATGTGCTGGAAGGCGGCCCGGCTCTTCGGCCAGTGCGACTTGTCGATCGAGTCCGGCGGCGGCGTGCGCTCGGATATTCCGGCAGGGCCAGTCACCTTCATGCAAATCTACGAAACCTTTCCGTGGAACGACGACCTCCTGTGGGTGGTCACCATGACCGGCCAGGAGATTTGGAACTACATCAAAACCACGGCGTGCAACGCCGGGTTCTCGAAAGGGTGGATCGTCACCGCACACGACGGCGTGCCGATCAACATCACCTACAACAACCAGCCGATCAACCTCTCCGGAACCTATCAGGTCGCGATCAACAATTACATGTACGCCAACCCGCCCAGCGGCGTGACCTGGTCGGACACGAGCCCGCGCACCTCCTCTTACCTCTCTCGCGACGCCCTTGTTGAGTACACGCGCCAGTTCACCGCCGAGAGTCCGATGTCCCTCGGCGGCCCGCGCTACCGGCTCGACACGGAGTTTTCCGGCGGTTTCCGCGCCGTGGTGACGATGCTGAACAACAACGACACGCGTGTCATCTACGAGTCCGCCTTTGCCCGCCTGCTGACCGCCACGCCCGAGACCACGGCCCGCCGCGGCAGCAAGCAGGTGCCCGCCAGCCTGGTCAACGCGGACGGTACCATCGTGACGACCAATCGCCTGTCAGAGATCGAATTCTACCGCAGCTTCCTCGCTTTCCGCAACACCCCGCTGCGCGTGGGCGACATCGTCGAGATCTGGGGTAAGAACAGCGCCTATCAGGGCAATCCCGAGTTTGTGGATCAGGAGGGTATCCAGGCGGACGGCGTGGAGTTCAAGATCGTCGGACACGACGACACGCTGGCCCGGCCCGAGTACCATCCGGCCATCGCCTCCTTCTGGAACGACGATCACAAGAATCACTACGTGCGTTTCTTCGCCCGCAAGACCGGCACAAGCACCGTGGCGGATGTGGACGGTAACACGCTGTCGCTCCACGATGTGACCGGCTTCACCGCCAAGACGCTGCCGGGCAGCAACGGCGACCTGCTGCAGATCGACGGCGTTCCGACCAGCGAGAATTTCGGACTGCGCTTCCGCTGTGGTTCAGCCGTGACGGCCGCGAGCGTCGGGATTACCGGTTTCCCGCCTGCCTCGGCGGTCGACCCCGTGCCGTCGTTCGAGCAAACTGCACCTGCGTTGGCGCTGACCGCGGTCGCGGGCACGTCCAGTTCAGGCCAAGCCGTCACCGAACTCGTGCCCGAGGCCGACGCGCAGGTGGCCAGCGGCAATCCCGACAGCAACTACGGCACAGGCAACAATCTCTATATCCAGAGCAGCGCCAGCGGCTTTGGCAACGAGCGCGCTTGGCTCAAGTTCAATCTGTCCACTCTGCCTACAGGAACGGCCATCAGCAGTGCCCGCCTGAAGATGTTCTGTTGGAAAGCCGGAAACAGCGCGCTCGCCGCTTCTGCCCACGGTCAGGTCAACGACACGCTTTGGACCGAGACCGGCCTGACCTGGAATAACCAGCCGACCTTCGGCAGCGCGCTTGACACGCTGACGTTGGCGAGCGGCGCGCAGGGCCTGTACTACTCGTGGGACGTCACCTCGTTCGTGCAAGGCGAGTGGAGCGGCGACAAGAGGGTCTCTCTGCTGGTGAAGCCGGTCACGGAGGGCGATCCGACCTCTCCGAGTTTCGGGTTCGACGCCAAGGAGTACAATAGCGGAGCCTACACGCCGTTGCTGGATATCTTCGTGGCCCAGACCGGACCGTCGCAGACCGTCGCGCAGGTACAGTTCTTCTACCGCTATTCGACCAACAACCTCGACTGGAGCGCATGGACTGCCTTCCAGACCGTAACGTCAGCGCCTTGGACGACGACGTTCACCTATCCTTCGGGCCATGGCCACTATCAGTTCTACAGCGTCGCGACGGACAGCGCGGGGAACACCGAGCTAGCGCCGTACCTGGCTGACTCCAGCGTACGTTACAGTCTGCAGACGACGACGCACACGCTGACGGCCGCGGCAGGGGCGAACGGCACCGTGACTCCGGCGACGGCCCTGGTGGCGCAGGGCGGCAGCACGAACTTCGCGATCACGGCAGCCACCTACTACCATATCGCCGACGTGCTGACGAACGGCGTGTCCATCGGCGGAACCTTCGGAATGTCCTCGCTGGCCTACACCTGGACCGGCGTCACCGTTGACGGCACGCTGGCTGCCGACTTTGCGCCGAACCTGACGCCCGGCGGCACCCCCGAGATCTGGCTGGCGCAACACGGCCTGTCTGTTGGCGAGGACAACTCGGACACGGACGGCGACGGCATGAAAGCCCGCGACGAGTACGTGGCCGGCACGAGCCCGACCAACTCGGGCTCCGTGCTGACGGTTACGGACGTCGTCCTCGATGGCGCGACCGGATGGGGCAACCTGCAGTGGCCGAGCGTGGCGGGCCGCACCTACGATGTGGAACACGGCACCAACCTGTCCGACGCGCTGCCGTTCCAGCCCTTGCTCACCGATATCCGGGCGACGCCCTCCACCAACAGTTGTGTTGTGCCGATGTTTACGAACGGAACACACTTCTTCCGCCTGAAGGTCAGACTGACCCCATAAGTCCATAGCAGAGTATTCTGATAACCTGTTTGACTCAGTGTCGGGCTGTCTCGCCTGAGTACAGACAGGGGTTCATCCGCATTATCCAGTGCATCCAATGAGCACCTTACCAGCCAGCCTTGCCCGTTCTTGGATCGTTCTGTGTATCTGCTGTCTGATCGGGATGCGATCCGTCTGGGCGCAAAGCAGCGTCGTCGTGCGGGTGATGGCGGCCAACCTGACCTCTGGCAATTATCAACGGTACGAGAGCGCCGGGCTTCACATCCTGAAGGGGCTTAAACCCGACATTGTGGCTCTGCAGGAGTTCAATTACTCTAGCAGCACCCAGGGTGTCAACACACCCGGCGCGCTGCGCGAAATGGTCGACGCCGCCTTCGGCACAAGCTTCGTGTACTTCCGCGAAACCGGATACGCGATACCGAACGGGATCATTAGCCGCTATCCGATCCTGGCAAGCGGCTCCTGGACGGACAGCGACACTGGAGTGAACGACCGGGGCTTCGCGTGGGCACGAATAGACGTGCCCGGAACAAACGACCTCTATCTGGTCAGCGTGCATCTCAAAGCGAGCAGCGGCAGCAGCAACGCCTCGCGAAGGACAGCGGAGGCGTCTGAAATCACAAGCCTAATCGCAGCCAATTTCCCGAGTCACGCGTGGGTGATCGTCTCCGGGGACATGAACATCTACGACGACGCCGAAGGCGCGGTCGCCACTTTCGGCACGATCCTAAGCGACACGCCCGTTCCCGCCGACCAGAACGGCGATTCCGACACCAACGCCTCACGCGCTAAGCGGTACGACCGCGTGCTGTTCAGCTACTCCATGACCAATACGGTCGTTCCGGTAGAGATGCCTTCCCGTACCTACGCAACCGGTTTAGTCTTTGACTCGCGCGTGTACACGAGCTTGACCGATGTTCCGCCGGTCGTGGTCGGGGACTCCGGTGCCAGCCAGATGCAGCACATGGCCGTTGTCAGGGACTTCCGTTTCACAGTGCCAACAACGAACAATCCTTCTGCACTTCCGCCCACGCTTAACAGTCCTGAGCGCACAGGCAGCCAGTTCAGGTTTCTTGTCACCGGCAGCACGGGTATGAGCTACATTGTGCAAGCTTCGACCAACCTCAGCACACTCAACTGGGTTTCCTTGCAGACCAACGCCGCGCCGTTCACCTTCAGCGAAACGAATGCCAACCTCTTTAGGCAACGCTATTATCGGGGCGTGGCCGTGCCGTAGGGGCCCGGGCATACCAAACATTTTTATAACGATCTTCTGTCATTTTCCTAGTTGAAGGCTCACGGCGCACTCATTGTGGAAAGGCATAGTTCCGGGCATGCGACTTCTTGTGCCCAAGCAAAAGCATTGCAAGGGCAGCAGGAGTCCGCAAAGGGTGGCGGAGTCGTTGTGATAAAGAGTAAACGAACGGATCAGAGTAAGAGGAGGAAAACAATGCGAGGTCGTATTAAGCAGTTCACGCGGTGCGCCGTGGTTGGCGCGCTCATGCTGGCGGGTCAAGTGGCACACGCCTTGACGGCGGGTGATGTCACCATTATCGGCTTCGATTGTGACGGAAGTGCGGCACCCGACCAGATCAATCTTCTATTCTTGGCGGACGTTCCGGCCGGAAACGTGTTCTTCTGTTGCGACAATGAGATTGCCGCAGATGGCGGCACAGCGTTCACTGACACGAACGAAGCCACCTATATGTTCACCAACAAGCAGGCGATTGCCAAGGGAACGGTGATCTATGGTCTGGAGTGGAACAGTGGGGCAGGGACTTCAACTGAGCAATACGGCTGGTCGAAGGCGAACGGCGGTACGCCCGGGTTGGGCGGGTCCGGGGACACGCTCTATCTGTTCCAAACAGCCGAGGGTGCCTGGAACGGTGCGACACGCACGTTCCTTTTCGGCTACAACAATCAGTCGGGGGATTCCTCTCAGCGTGCGGGCGGGCTCACGGCGGGCACGACATGGCTGGATTTTACGGATACCGATGTCTGTAGCTACAAAGTGACCGGAGCCACCTACACCGGAGCCAAAGAGCAATTGCTGACCGCCCTTGGCACAGCAGCCAACTGGAACTTCCAAGCGAACTCCTTCACCCTCCCGACCTCCGACTACACTTTCTCCGTGACCGGGGGCGGACTGCCCTCGCCCACCGTCACCATCACCGACCCCGCCACCGACCCGCTCACCGTTCCCAACGCGACTGTCACGCGCGATATCGCCGGGACTTCCGCCAACGCCGTCGGGTCGATGGTCTGGTCCAACAGCCTGACGCACGCCAGCGGTTCGGTCGCGGCTTCCGCCAGTTGGGGCGTGTCCGGTATCGCCCTTGACGTCGGCGACAACGCAATCAGCGTCACCGCCACCAACGAGGCCGGCGCCGCCGCCAGCGATAGCGTGACCGTCACGCGTCAGGCGTCTGCCGCCCTTTCAGCCGCCTCCGACATGATCCGCGACAGCGGCTTCGCCGAGCCGTCGAACCTCGCTTATGCCTCCTGTCAGGAGTCTGACCTGACCGCCTCCTCTCTCCAGATCGGCAGCTTCATTCTCCGCGACGGCGGGGCCACGGTTGACGCGGACAGCGCGAACACCACGCTGGACGCGATTACCTTTATGGTCGCCAACGGCCAGAACCTGCGGCGCGTGGCGCTCTATGACGGGACGACCGAGGTGGCCGAGACCGCCGGCGGCACGACGGTCGCCTTCACCGGACTGACCGGACTGACCGCAACCGACGGCAGCACCAAGACGTTCAAGATGCTGGCGAGCTTCAACGCGACGGTCACGGACAACCAGCAGGTGCACGTGACAGTCGCCAGTGCCGCCGCCGACGCGTCCGGCTCCACCTTTGCCGCCGCCGACGCCGGCGGCGCGGCCACGGACGTTTCAGGCGACGTCAACCGCATCGAGGTGCAGTCCTCGAAGCTAGTGTTCAGCGCGACTCCGACGAGCGTCGGGGTTAATCAGAGCTTCTCCGCGACCGTTCAGGCGCATGACGCGAACGACAATGTGGATTTAGACAGCACCGCCTCCGTGACAGTGTCAAAGGCGACGGGCGACGGCGCGCTCAGTTCCGCCAGCGGGTTGACCGCTGCGCTTGCGGCAGGCAGCAGAGAGTGGGCCGACCTGCTGATAGACGCGGCCGGTACGTTTAACCTCCAGGCGTCCGCCGACGAGCTGACGGCGGCCACGAGCGGAGACATCACTGCACTCTTCGCACAGCTCGACGAGCCCTTCTCCTACGCAGACGGGGCTTTGATCACGGTGTCGGGCGGCGCTTGGGCCACCCACAGCGGTTCGACGCCGGGTCAGGTCGACGTGGTTGACGGGAGGCTGAACCTCACCGACAGCGAGACGGAAGATGTGAGCCGCAGCATCGGCACCGCCTACAGTTCCGGAGTGCTTTACTATGCGTTCGATCTCAACATGACCGCACAACCGGGCAGCGGCGCCTACTTTGCGCATCTGCTCTCAGGGACATCCTCGTTCCGCGACCGCCTGTGGGCCAAGTCCAGCGGCTCGGGATATGTGCTCGCCTGCACCAGTTCATCGACTGCACCGAGCACCTGGTGGTCCAGTGAACTGGCCTTGAGCACGACATTCCGAGTGGTGGTTAAGGCCGACCTGGATGCGGACACCTCGACCTTGTGGGTTGCGCCCTCCAGCGAGGAGTCCCCGAGCGTGTCGCTGACCTCGGCCACCGCGGTCGCACCCGAAAAGCTGGCCTTCCGCCAGTCTGCCGCCATCGGCACGATGGTGCTCGACAATCTGAAAGTGGGGCTTACGTTCGCGGAAGTGGAGGGCGCGATCGCCGCGCCCACACTGACCATCACGACGGCGGACGCCGTCGTTGACAACGGGACCGCGCGCTATACCGTCTCAGGCACCGCCGCCAACGCCGTTGGTACGCTCACCCTCACGAGCAACTTGGGCGCGACGGTTGAGCAGTCGGCGTCTGCGGCGTGGACGTTCGAGAACGTGGCTCTCGCAGTCGGTGTCAACACCTTCACGCTGACCGCCAGCAACTCTGTCGGTTTGACCGCCAGCGACAAGGTCACGCTCATCCGCCAGGCGGTGCCCGCCTCCGGCACCGTGCTTCGTATCGCTTCTTTCTCCGATCCGCACTACTTCGCGACCAACCTGCTGGTCAGCAACGGTTCGGCGTTTCAGACGTATCTCGCCCAAGACCGCAAACTGATCACGGAGAGCGTGGCCATCACCAAGGCGACGGTCGACCAGATCATCGCGCAGAACCCCGATTACGTGCTCGTGACGGGCGACCTGACCAAGGACGGCGAGTACGACAGCCATGTTGCGTTTGCGAGCGAACTGGCCCGCCTCGAGGCTGCAGGTGCGAAGGTGCTGGTGATTCCCGGGAACCACGATATCAATAACAGTGGCGCGGTTTCGTACGACGGCGCGAGCACGACGCCCGTGGCCAACGTCTCGCCTGAGCAGTTCAAGACCATCTACGCGCAGTTCGGCTATGACCTGGCGAGCGCGACCGATCCCGCGTCGGTCGCCTACGCCGTGGAACTGTCCCCCTCGCGCACCATGCTCTGCATGGACTCCTGCCAGTACGGCGCCACAGCTGGCGCCTTCGATGCGGCGCGCCTGACCTGGATCACCAACCGGATCGCCGTCGCGCACGCCGCTGGCAAGCTGGTCGTCGGCATGATGCACCACGGGCTGATGGAACACTTCCAGGGGCAGAAGTCTCTCTTCTCTGAATATGTTCTGGATGACTATACGACGGTCGCACCCCTGTTCGCCAGCCTCGGCCTGAAAGCGGTCTTCACGGGCCACTTTCACGCTAACGACATCGTCAAAGGCTCTTTCAACGGGAAAGATATATTCGACATCGAGACCGGTTCGACGGTGACTTGGCCCTGCCCGTTCCGCGTGATGGAACTCGACGCGCAAGGCAATCTCTCGGTCGCCACCCACACCATAGAGGCCATCGACTACGATCTGGGCAGCGTGCCGGACTTCGAAACCTACGCCTACGACTACCTTGAAAACGGCATGCTGGGCATATCGGCTTACATGCTGCAGTCCCAGTTCGGTTTAGACGCCGGCACGGCCGCCTATCTGGCACCGTCCGTGACCGAAGCGCTGATCGCGCACTATGCGGGCGATGAGGCCTTCACCGCAGCGACGCCGACAACGCAGGCGATTGTCGGAGGCATGCTGGGCTCTCCCGACCCGCTCCAGCGGCAACTCGGCGGCGGGATCTATTCAATCCTCACCGATCTGACGCCCTCTGACAACAGCGCGTCACTGGATCTCAGCACGCCGCCCGTGGCGATCACGGTGCCGACGGACGGCACCGTTCTGCCCGCGTCTGAAGACCGTGTCGCGTTGGTCGTGGACACCTTCGGACTCGCAGGCGTGCTGACCTTCAGCAACGGCGCGACCGGCTACTCGGCCACGGCGGTCGTGGGCGCAGGCAGCCCGACCCTACCGCTGGTCTACGGTCTGAACGCACTGACGGTTTCGGGAACCAACACGGACGGACAGGCGTTCTCTGCCACGGTCACGGTCACGCGCCAGGCACCGGTGCCCGCCGGCGGCACGAACGTCCTGCCAGAGTGGGATTCCATGACGGCGACCGGTGCGGTGCATGTGGCGTGGACGACGAACGACTGGTACCAGTTCCAGACGTTCGTGACCTGCCTGCCGGGCGGGTTCGAGTACCGCGACCCGTTCGGCGGCGCGCTTGAGCCGGGCGACGGCGCTCCGGCCGCGCAGACGCTGGGCGCCACGTATTACCGGTACGAGGCCGCCGACGCGGCACGTTACGCGGTTGTTGAAGGCGACGCGGATTTCAGCGTCCGGGTGCCCTGCTATGGCGCCGGCGCCATCGGCGTGCCGCTGAATCAGGAGGTGCTGGTGTGCGTGACCTACTGGGATGCGCCGGGCAACCCCGAGTGGGTGCAGGGCTGGTCGTTGTCGGTCACGCCCGAGGGCGGCACGGCCACCGCGCCGGTGCTGTCGGGCCGCACGCACGGCGCGGACGGCCTCATCACCGAGGCATACGCCTTCACGGTGACGAACGTGACGGGCGGCGTTTCGGTCAGCTTCTCGGCCGACCCAGCCCTGTCGGCTGGCAACCCTGCCTATGTCAGCGGCGTCACGGTGGACACCCTGGCACACGCGCCGCTCCTCGTGGCTGCGCCACAGGACGGAAGCGCGGTCGACGCCTCGACGTCCAGCCTGGCTTTGTCGCTTCTCACGGCAGGCTTGGTCGGCGAACTGACCTTCCGTAACGAGACCACCGGCTACTCGGCCACATCGGCCGTGGGCGCGGTCAGCCCGGCCTTGCCGCTGGTCTACGGTCTGAACAATCTGACGGTTTCGGGTACCAACGCCGCCGGTCAGGCGTATTCCGCCACAGTCACGGTCACGCGTCAGGCGCCGGTGCCAGCCAAGGGCACGAACGTCTTGCTCGCGTGGGATTACACCGTCGCGACCGGCGCGGTACATGTGGCGTGGACGACGAACGACTGGTACCAGTTCCAAACGTTCGCGACCTGCCTGCCGGGGGAGTTCGTGTACCGCGACCCGTTCGGCGGCGTGCAGGAGCCGGGTGACGGCGCTCCGGCCGCGCAAACGCTCGGCGCGACAACCTACCGCTACGACGCGGATGACGGGGCGCGTTACGCGGTGGTTGAGGGCGATGCGGACTTCAGCGTCCGGGTGCCCTGTTACGACGCCAGTGCCGTGGGCGTGCCGCTGACACAGGATGTTCTGGTGCGCGTCACCTATTGGGACGCGCCGGGTAACCCCGAGTGGGTGCAGGGCTGGTCGTTGTCGGTCACGCCCGAGGGCGGTACGGCCACTGCGCCGGTGCTGTCGGGCCGCACGCACGGTGCGGACGGACTCATCACCGAGGCGTACGCCTTCGCGGTGACGAACGTGACGGGCGGCGTCACGGTCAGCTTTGCGGCCGATCCGGCCTTGTCGGGCGTTAATCCGGCCTACGTCAGCGCAATCGCGGTCGATACGTTGGCCCACCCGACCGAGACGGCGTATGTGATCCGGACAACCGTCGAAGGCGAGGGAACGGTGACCCCCGTTTGCGTCATGGTCGCGGCAGGTTCCGCCACGAACATCGAGGTGACTGCCGCAGGCGAGTGGCGCCGCATCCGGTCGCTCTCGACCAATGGCGTTGCCGTGGCGGCCGCCGAGGACAGCCGGTCCTTCACACTCAGTCTGACGAACGTGAGCGGGGACTACGCGAACCAGGTCGCGTTCGGCTACCGTAGCGACGCGCATAATCCGGGCGGCGTGCCTACGGCGTGGCTGGCCTCCTTCGGCCAGAGCGAAGCGACGGCCTTTGTGACGGCCGACCGGTCGGTAGCCGACAAGTACCTGTTGGACCTTAATCCGTATGAGACGGCGACCGTGCTCTTCGCCATCGACGACTTCGTCCTGGCCGGCGGCAGCTCGCGTGTAACGGTTCGCTTGCTGGTCAACGGCGCAGAACACCCGCACATCAACGGCACGCTGACCGTCGAAGGCCGGTCTGCGCTGACAACCGACTGGTCTGAGGTGACTGTCACGCCGGTCACCGGCACGGTGTTCGAGGGCGGACGCCACCGGTTCGATATTCCGACAGACTCGAACCTGTTCTTCCGTGCCGTGATTCACTGATCCAGACGCGTTCCGGCGGCGGATGCTGAGCGGTGTCCGTCGCCGGTCTTGTCCACAAAAGAAAACAACACACGAGCGCTCGGAAGCCGGTCGGCGGACGAGCCTTAACAGCAAGGAGACCCACAGATGAAAAAGCTCATGACAGTAAAATGGCTAACGGTTGCGGCGTTGATCGCGACCTGTGCGGCCACTGCCCACGCCCGTCCGGCGCGGAACAACGAGGGTGCCAAGTACGTCTTCTTCTTCCTCGGCGACGGCATGGCCAGCGCCCAGATTCAGGCCACCGAGGCCTACCTGACAACACTGAACACGGGAAACGCCACCAATCCCGCCACATTACTTGACCCCGCCAACCGCCTGAACATGTGCAAACTGCCGGTTCAGGGGATGCAGACCACGTTCGATGACGGTGCGCTGATGACCGACTCCGCTTCCTCCGGCACGGCTTTTGCCTGTGGCCTCAAGACCAAGAGTGGCGTCGTCGGTATGAACACCGCCAAGACCAAGAGCTACAAGAGCGTCGCGCAACTGGCGAAAGAGCAAGGCAAGAAAGTCGGCATCCTGTCGAGCGTGTCGCTCGACCACGCCACGCCGGCCTCTTACTATGCCAGCATGGCCAGCCGGAGTTCGTATAACGGAATATGCAAGCAGCTCGCCAACACAGGCTACAACTTCTTCGGCGGCGGCGGCATGAACTCGCCGACCGGAGCGGTTTGCAACGCCTGGGAACTGCTCGCGGACAACGGTTACACCGTGATCAGTAACCGCGCCGACACGCTCTCCCTCAAGACCTCGCCCCGCGACAAGGTCTTCTGTATGAACCACTGGCTGCAGGACGCCGCCGCGATGCCGTATGCGATCGACCTCGACAAGCCGCAGGCCGTCGATAACGTGTCGCTCGCCGAGATGACGGAGGTGGCCATCTCCTGTCTGCAGGATGGCCCCGAAGGCTTCTTCCTGATGGTCGAAGGCGGCAAGGTCGACTGGGCCTGCCACGCCAACGACGCCGTAGCGACCATGGGCGACATGCTTGACTTTGACGCCGCCGTCGCCAAGGCCGTTGCCTTCTACAACGCGCATCCGGACGACACCCTGATCATCGTCACAGGCGACCATGAGACCGGCGGCATGACTGTCGGCCACGCCACCACCGGGTACACCGAGTCCTATTTCCGTTTGCTCGGGCAGAAATGCAGCTACCAGTACTTCGATGACATCGTCTGGCCGGCCCATGTGGCGGCCTACGCCTCGGGGTATGACTGGGCCAAGGCCAATCTGGGCAGCGAAGACGCCGACGCGGTCGCCTTTACGAACCTGATCGCGGCCAATTTCGGCGTCAATTACGCGACGCTGAACGACTACCAGAAAGAGAAGCTGGAGGACGCATACGACAAGGGCATGGGCATGACCAATAACAACTCGAGTGCGGAAAACACCTGCCTCTACAGCACCTACAAGCCCGTCAGCGTGTCGCTCACGCACATCCTCAACGAGCAGTCCAGCGTCGGCTGGACCTCCTACAGCCACACCGGCGTACCCGTGCCGGTGTTCGCGGTGGGCTTCGACTCGTATCGCTTCGAAGGGTTCTACGACAACACCGACATCGCCAAGCAGATTGCGGCGGCGATGCGCGTGGCGGTAACCCTGCCCGTCGAAAAATAAGACGCATGAGTGGAAGTCATAATTGGCGCGGTGCCGGTGAAAGCCGGCACCGCGCCACATCAATTTATGAAAATGGAGAGGCCGCCTTGAACACAGCTACTTACGAAGAGCCCGTTTCCGAAAGCGTGGGCACGTCTCGCCGCGACGCGCGCCGCGAACGTTGGATGTGCGCCGTACTTCTCGCGGGGTGTCTGGCGGTCGGCTTCGTCTCGTTGCCGCGGTCGACGGGCGGCGGTGAGAGGGCACCCACGAGCCGCGTCGTGGCGCGGGTGGTTTCCGTTGACAACAGCCGCGTGAAGACGCATCTCATCCTCAAGACCGAGCTGCAGACGCTGCAGGCGCGTCTGCTTTCAGGCCGTTACCGGGGCAAAGAACTAGAGACGATCAACTTTCTCACGGGCAAGCTGGATCTTGACGACTTCTATGTGCCGGGACAGCTCATCCTGCTGGAGTATGACGTGACTGCTGACGGGCCCGCCAACGCGAGGCCACGCGGCGTGTTGAGGCTGCACTGGCAGGTTCTGCTGGTCGTGCTGTTCGGCCTGCTCCTGCTCGCGTTGGCGGGGTGGACCGGACTGAACGCCGTGCTCTCGTTCCTGTTCTCCGCGCTCGTGCTTTGGCGCGTCTTCTTCCCGCTGTTGCTGCGTGGGTGGCCGCCGCTGCTCACAGGGCTCGGCCTGACGGCGCTGCTCTGCTTCACCATCACGCTCGCCGTCGGCGGGCTGAACCGGCGCGGCTGGGCGGCGTTCGCCGGAACGATGCTGGGGATCCTGCTGACGTGCGCGTTGAGCGTCGCGTTCACCCACGCGTTTCACGTGAACGGTGCCGTGCGCCCATTCGCCGAGACGCTGCTCTACTCCGGTTACCTCAACCTCAATCTGACAGGCATCTTCATCGCAAGCGTGTTCGTGGGTTCGTCGGGCGCGGTGATGGACCTGGCCATGGACATCGCCACCGCGATGGACGAGATTCAGCGCCAACAGCCGCAAATCTCGAGGCTCGAGCATGTGCGTTCCGGATTGCGCGTGGGGCGGGCCGTGCTTGGCACCATGACCACCACACTGCTGCTGGCTTACAGCGGTAGCCACATCACCATGTTCATGCTCTTTATCGCACGCGGCCTGCCTCTGAGCACGATCCTCAACACGCCGATGGTTTCGGCCGAGGTTTTGAATACGCTTGTGGGAAGCTTCGGGCTGGTCACCGTTGCGCCCTTCACGGCGCTTGTTTGTGGAGTCGTCTATCATCAGGGCAAGAAACAATGAACTTGCAGGAAATCTGCACGGAGGTACGAGAATATGACCTGAAGAACCACGGATGAAACGCGGATGAAAAGCAGACTCTTTTGACCTTCTCCTCTCCATCCGCGCTAATCCGTGATGATCCGTGGCTAAAATGAGATGCGCCGGCCCTAGTTGCATTCGGCACAACGACGGCGCTGGGCCGGAATTCCTACATAACGCTGGTCAAGTCCGATCTGGAATGCAGGAAGAGCAATCTGGAGATTCTGATCACAGACAAGAAGGGGAAGCCGGTGATGGATGCGGAGGTCCACGTCACGCTGCGGTGCCATGTGTTCCGCTTCGGCTCCTCTTTCAACCCTCAAATCTACAGCGCCCAGACCGCCTCGACGCTCAACGGTTTAGCAATTATAGAATTGCTGTCAACTGTTCCGCCGGGATTGCCTGTCTGATGCCGGATGCGGTATGATGGCCGCCTTCATGAACGACCTTCTCTGCGTGGTGATTTTCTGCGTCACCTATTGCGGCATCGCGGTGGGCGGGATTCCGGGCCTGACCCTTGATCGCACGGGCATCGCGCTGCTCGGGGCCATCGCGATGGTCGCGGCGGGCGTGCTGCCGCTGCCCCGCGCCCTGGCGGCGATCGACGCGCCCACGCTGCTCCTGCTCTTCGGTCTGATGCTGGTTTCCGCGCAGTTAAGGCTGAGCGGTTTTTATTCACGGGCCGCGCTGGCGCTCCGCGGGTTGACGTCGAGGCCCAAGCGCTTTCTGCTGGGTTTGATGCTGGTCAGCGGCGCGCTCTCGGCGGTTTTGGTGAATGACATTGTCTGTCTGGCTTTCACGCCCGTGCTGACCGTGGCGGTGTTGCGGGCGCGGCTCAATCCTATGCCTTACCTCATCGGGCTGGCCTGCGCCAGCAACATCGGCTCCGCAGCTACCCTCATCGGCAACCCGCAGAACATGCTGATCGGACAGGTGGCGCGGCTGGATTTCGGGCATTTTCTCGTGTGGTGCGCGGTGCCGGTGCTGGTGTCGATGGCCGCCGCGTACGGAATCCTGCTGTGGCTCTACAGGGGGCGGTTGGAGAGGGGGGAGGCGCAGGATGGACGGGGACAGGAGTGTCCCCGCTCCCAGGGGGAGGATGGCCGGGGACAGGAGTGTCCCCGCTCCCAGGGGGAGGATGGCCGGGGACAGGAGTGTCCCCGCTCCCAGGGGGACGTGGGAAGCGCGTGGCAGGTCTGGAAGGGGCTGCTGGTGGCGGGCGCGGTCATCCTCCTGTTCTTCACGCCCGTGCCGCGAGAGACCGTCGCGCTGGCTGCGGGCGGCCTGCTGCTGTGCAGCCGGCGCATGGAGGCGAGGCGTCTGCTGGGTCTGATCGACTGGAGTCTGATCCTGCTCTTCTGCGGCCTGTTCGTGGTGATCGCCGGGATCGAGACCACGGGGCTGCCCGAACGCTTTCTGGAGTGGCTGGCGCGCCGCGAGGTGTCATTGGCTAACCCGTATGCGCTGACCGGCGTGGGCGCTGTTCTCAGCAATCTGGTGAGCAACGTGCCCGCCGTGATGCTGTTGGTGCGGTTTCTGGAAGGGGCGCCGACCGAGTCGTGGTACGTGCTGGCCTTGGCGAGCACCTTCGCGGGCAACCTGCTCACCATCGGCAGCATCGCCAACCTGATTGTCATCGAGCAGGCCCGGCCGCTGGGGGTGACGCTCTCGTTCCGCGAACACGCTCGGGCGGGTGTTCCCGTCACGCTCGCGTCGCTGGCCATTATTGTCGCGTGGCTGGTTGTGACACGGGCATATTAACGGAGGCTGCTAGCGCTGGCGGTAAAAGAGAGCCGTACCTGCGGCCAGGAAGAGCATATTCGGCAGCCAGGCGCCAAGGAGCGCGGGCAGGTGCAAGTACTCGTTCTTGACCAGCACCATGCAGACGAGCGAGAGGGCGTAGAAGCCGAAAAACATGGCGACGGCCAAGAGCACGCCTTTGAAGACGCTTTGGCGTCCCGAAGCAACGCCGGCCGGAATCGCGAAAAGGGTGATGATCAGGCAGGAGAAGGGCGCCGCGAGGCGGGCCTGGATGTCGTATGTTTTCGAGACGAGTTCCCGCCTTCCGAGGTGAGGGTGAGTCCTGATGTGATGCAACATGTCGCGGACGGTATAGTTCTCCCATGCCTTGTTCATGAGCAGGAAGTCCCTCGGCTTTTCGGTGAGGTCGGGGAACGCGCGGATCACGAGGCCTGAAAGCTGCGGCTGGGGGTTCTCGACGGGGTTGTTCAACTCGTCAAAAAAATTATACTGCGGGTAGAAGAGCCACCACATGCCGTCGAGGTGCTCGGCTTTGCGGCAGGTGACGTCGACCTGGCGGCTGCCGTCGGGACGGTCAAACGAGATGCGCACGCCTTCGAGCAGGCGAGGCGTGTCGAGGTTCATCTTGTTGATGCGCCAGACGCGGCTGGCCTGCTGGTTGAAATACGGGACGTTCTCCTTGATCTGCCCCGTGAGCGGCTTAAAGCGCGCCTCGCGCATGGCGTTGGCCTCTTCCGACGCCCAAGGCGCATAGAACTCGTTGATGCAGGCCACGAGCACCGCCATCAGGCAGGCGACGGCGAGCAGGGGGCGGACGATCACGATGAAGCCGATGCCGTTGGCGCGCATCGCCGTGATCTCGCTGTGGCGGCAGAAGTTCCACATGGT
>CAYMLQ010000051.1:0-23563 GCA_964390795.1 uncultured Lentisphaeraceae bacterium | reverse complement strand
GCGGCGACGCGCGGCGGTGGGTGCCGACCTGCACCACGCGGCCGTACTTCGCGGCAGCGTTGACCATGGCGCGGCCCTCCATGATCGTGTGGCCGATCGGCTTCTCGACGTAGACGTGCGCGCCCTGCCGGCAGGCTTCGATCATGATCAGCGCGTGCCAGTGGTCGGGCGTGCCGACGATCGCGATGTCGGGCTTCTCCGTGGCGAGGCACTCGCGGAAATCCTTGTAGAGCTTGGGCTTGGCGACGCCGCGCTTCTCGAGGTTCCCGCAGCCGTGCGCGAGCATGCGCTCGTCCACGTCGCACAGCGCGGCCACCTCGCACGCCCCGCTGTCGAGCGCGCAGTTCAGGATGTTCGTGCCCCACCAGCCGGAGCCGATCAGCACGACGCGGAATTTCTTCGCGTCCTGCGCGCGGACAATGAACGGGGCGGCCTGTGAGGCCAAGATCGCGGCCAGCGAAACGTGCGAGAAATCACGGCGAGTCAGGTTCATTGAGGCTTCCTTTCGGCGGTTCTACAAGTTCAAGGCGAGACGCAAACCCTCGTCGAGCTGACGCAGCGCATGCGTGTCGAGCGCTTTGACGTGTTCAGTCAAGAGCGCCTTGTCGAGTGTGATCAGTTGAGACACATTCACGACAGAAGGCTTCGAAAGACCGGAATCTCGAGTCCCGATGCGGATGTTGCCGGGCGCGGCGGATAGTCCCACATTGGAGGTGATGGCGGCGCAGATAACGGTCTGAATGGCGCTTCTGTTGAACGCGTCTGCCTGCACGACAACAACCGGACGACGGTATCCAGGTTCGGAACCCGCCGGATCCGGAAGCGTGGCCCACCAGATATCACCCCGCTTCATCACCACGTCTCCTTGGGCAGGGAGAGCGACTGGAGTTTGGCATACACCGGATCAAGAGACGAGGAATCCTTCGCGTAGACCGCGTTCAACTGCTTCGTCACGTCCTCGCTCTGATGGCGTTGGATATACTCGTCAACGGCCACGGTAAAAAGGGCGCTCCGGGTCATGTGCCGGCTGGCCGCAAACTGGTTGGCTAACGAAAACACGGTGTCTGGCATGGATATGGCCGTTTTCATGGCGTCATGGTATAACCCCCGTCATACCGTTGTCAATGACGTTTTCTGGCGTTTCCTCCGATATCAGACGCACAGCACGATAGCAGGTTCTGAAGGCAGCCGCCTTATGGCAGCCGTCCGATGTTGATATACTTCACGATTGATAAGTGTGCAAATTAAATATGAATAAGCTGTTGACTCAATCGCACGATATAGGTAAGTTATAGGTGATTCTTAGATAAGGAGCGTCCCGCTGGGCGGTGATGGACATGACAAGCATTGATTCCATAGCTGAGATTCGGATGGGGGTGACCCTGCGGGGCCGCGACGCGGCGCGTTCTGTAGAGGCGGGTTCTTGCAGGCTTGTACGGATCAGCGACGTGTCGCAGGACGGCAACTGGCTGAATGCGGCGTTTGCCCGAATCGAACCCGCCGAGCGCATCCGCGAGGAGTTGTTTCTGCGCTCGGGAGACGTGCTCTTTCCGAACCGGGGCACGCGAACCACGGCGATCGCCTTTCGTCTGGAAGTTTCCCGTGTTTTGGCCGGTGCCCAGTTTTTTGTGCTTCGTCCGGATCAGTCCAAGGTGTTGCCTGAGTATCTAGCTTGGTATCTGCGGAGCGAAGAGTCGGTGCGTCATTTTGAGGAGCGACGCAAGGGGACGCACGTCCAGACCCTCGAGCGGCGCGACCTTGCCGAGCTGGCCATTCCAATGCCCTCCTTGGAGACGCAGCATAAAATCGTGGCGGTCGCAGCGCTGGCGGTTGAGGAGCGGTTGCTGGCTGAACGGCTTGCGGTTATGAGGGCGCGGCTTGTGGGGGGCGAGCTGCTGGGGTTCGCGAGAGACGGGGACTGGACCACACGGACAAACAAGGACGGACACGGACGGGACCGCACGGACAAACACGGACAGACAAGGACACGGGTATGAGCAAGAGTGACCAGAGCCAGATCAACGACATCGCGTGGCGGGCGTGCGACACCTTCCGGGGCGTGCTCGATCCAGCCGACTACAAAAATTATATCCTCGTGATGGTTTTCCTGAAATACATCTCGGACGTCTGGCGCGATCACCGCGAGCAGTACCTCAAGGAGTACCGGGACGATGTGGTGCGCGTCAACCGCCGTCTGGCGCGCGAGCGCTTCCAGCTTCCCGAGGGCTGCGATTTCACAAGCCTCTACGAGCTTCGCAACAAGCCGGACATCGGCGAGCGGATCGATGTGGCGCTGGGCGAGATCGAAGAGGCCAACAAGGAGAAGCTGGAGGGCGTCTTCCGCGAGGTCAGCTTCAACTCCGAGAACAAACTGGGCCAGACCCGGGAGCGCAACGCCCGCCTCAAGCACCTGCTGGAGGATTTCGGCGACGAGCGCCTCGACCTTCGGCCGTCGGTGGTCGGCGCAGAGGACGTGATCGGCAACGTCTACGAGTATCTGCTGGAACGCTTCGCCTCGGATGCGGGCAAAAAGGCGGGCGAGTTCTATACGCCGGGCCAGGTCTCGGCCCTGCTGGCCCGCCTGCTCGCGCCGAAGAAGGGCGACACCATCTGCGACCCCGCCTGCGGCTCGGGCTCGCTGCTCATCAAGGTGGGGCGGCAGGCCGACGAACGCGACTTCGCGCTCTTCGGGCAGGAGAGCAACGGCACGACGCACGCGCTGTGCAGGATGAACATGTTCTTGCACGGCATGGACAGTTTCCGCATCGAGTGGGGCGACACCCTGCGCAACCCGCGCCTGGTGGAGCACGACCAGCTCATGAAGTTCGACATCGTGGTCGCAAATCCGCCCTTCTCGCTGGAGAAGTGGGGCATCGACGAGGCTCTGGCCGACCCCTTCCACCGCTACCACCGCGGGCTGCCGCCCAAGTCCAAGGGCGACTACGCCTTCATCACCCACATGATCGAGATCGCCCGCGAGGGTACGGGCCGCGTGGGCGTGGTGGTGCCGCACGGCGTGCTCTTCCGCGGCGGGGCCGAGGGCAAGATCCGGCAGGCATTCATCGAGGAGAACTTGCTGGAGGCGGTCATCGGCCTGCCGGCCAACCTCTTCTTCGGCACCGGCATCCCGGCCGCGATCCTCCTCTTCAACAAGGGCAAGGCGCACGGCGACGTGCTCTTCATCGACGCCTCCCGCGAGTTCCAGAACGCCAAGAACCAGAACGTCCTGACCGAAGCCCATCTGGGCAAGATCGTCAAGGCCTACCGCGCTTTCCAGACCGTGGAGAAGTACGCTTACCGCGCCACGCCGCAGGAGCTGGCGGACAACGAGTTCAACCTCAACATCCCGCGCTATGTGGACACTTTCGAGGCGGAGGAGGAGATCGACCTCAAGGCTGTGAAGAAAGAGATCGCCGGGCTGGAGAAACAGCTCGTGACCGTACGCGCCAAGATGGACGGATACCTCAAGGATCTGGGGCTATGAATCCACGAACGGACAGGATTGATCCACAGATGGCGCAGATTAACGCAGATGATGGTGCAATAGATCTGCGACCATATGCGCAATCTGCGGATGGATTTGGTCCGCAGATGACACAGATTAACGCAGATGGTAAGACCAATAATCTGTGCTCATCTGCGCAATCTGCGGATAAGAAAGACCCACAAACGTATGCCATCATTGGCGCGGCCATGCGCGTTCATCAGGAACTTGGCCATGGTTTCCTTGAGGCTGTATATCAGGAAGCCTTCGAGCGGGAATTGATGATCTTGAAGATACCGTATCAGAGGGAGGTGGAGCTCCCGGTCTGGTATCGCGGCCAGCGATTGGCTGTGTTCTATCGCGCCGATTTCATCTGCTTCGGATCAGTGATCGTTGAACTCAAAGCTCTGTCAGCACTGAGTGGCGTTGAAGAGTCACAGATCATCAACTATCTGAAAGCAACTCAGCATCCAAAAGGACTGTTGCTGAATTTCGGTACGCCCCGTTTGCAATATAGACGCTATATATTCACCCAGAATAGTCCACAGATGCCGCAGACTGCCGCAGATAATGAAGCCAAGGATCAGCGTCCATCTGCGTCATCTGCGGATGAGATTGATCCACAGATGACGCAGATTAGCACAGATGATGGAGCTAAGAATCTGCGTTCATCTGTGCAATCTGTGGATGTATCCAAGGAGGTAGGTGCATGAAGAAGAAGCCGACAGGTCCCCTGCAAATCCGGAACAGCACAGCCGAGTTCTTGATCTTCACGACGCAAGCCGGGGAGAACGGCATCGAGGTGCGATACGAGAACGAGACCATCTGGCTGACCCAGAAGCTGATGGCCGCGCTTTTCGATGTCGATGTTCGCACCGTCAACGAACATCTTGCGAACATCTATCGCGCCGGGGAACTCGGCGAAGAGGCAACTATCCGGAAATTCCGGATAGTTCAAACCGAGGGTGAAAGACAAGTTACTCGTACGGTTGACTTCTACAACCTCGATGCCATCATCTCTGTCGGCTACCGCGTCAACTCATTGCGGGCCACGCAGTTCCGCCAGTGGGCCACGCGGGTACTGCGCGAGTTCGCGATCAAGGGATACGTGCTCGACAAGAAACGGCTGGAGAACGGCGCGTTCCTCGGCGAGGACTACTTTGAGCGCTTGTTGTCCGAGATCAGGGAGATCCGCCTCAGCGAGCGCAGGTTCTATCAGAAGGTCACGGACATCTACGCCACCAGCATGGACTATAACCGCGACGCGCCAACCACGCGGGCCTTCTTCGCCAAGGTGCAGAACAAGCTCCATTTCGCCATTCACGGGCAGACCGCCGCCGAGCTGATTCGGAACCGGGCCGACAGCGCCACGGGGCACATGGGGCTGACGACGTGGGAGAACGCGCCGCAGGGCAAGATCCTCAAGACCGATGTCGCAGTCGCCAAGAACTACCTGACGCAGGAAGAGCTGGACGCGCTCGGCCGCCTCGTCAACGCCTTTCTCGATTTGGCTGAAGACCGTGCCATCCGGAAGATTCCCATGACGATGGAGGATTGGTCGAAGCGGCTCGATCTCTTTTTAGAGGTGACGGAGCGCGGCATTCTCACGGACGGGGGCACGGTCACGGCGGAGCTTGCCCGCGACCACGCCGAAAACGAGTTCGAGAAATACCGCATCGTTCAGGACCGGCTGTTCGAGTCCGACTTCGATCGATTGACCAAGGAATTATCCGCAGATGACACAGATGAACACAGATAGAGCAACAAATCTGCGCCCATCTGCGCAATCTGTGGATGGGAATTGTCCGCAGATGACGCAGATGAACGCAGATGGGGTTGGGTGCCTAATCCCGTCGAATTCGAGGGGTTTGGAAGGCTCTTCGGAGGTGGGCGTATGAAACTGCCGAAGGGATGGAAACTCGGATGTGTGTCAGATTTCGGCCGAATTGTGACCGGCTCGACGCCATCGACAGCGGACGTGTCGAATTTCGGTGGATGCGTGCCTTTCGTCACGCCCGGTGATCTTGGAGGCTATTCGGCAGTCATACGTACGGAGCGTACACTGACACAAGCCGGTGCCGAGAAATGCCGGATGGTCACAGCCGGATCGACATTGGTCGTTTGCATTGGCTCAACCATTGGGAAACTCGGCTTTGCTGGCTGCGAAGTAGTTACAAATCAGCAGATCAATGCGGTTCTTCCAAACGCTGAAACTTGTGGCCTGTTCGCCTATTATGAAATCGCAAGAATCAGCGGCGAGTTCAAGCGACTAGCCGGAACACAAGCGGTGCCGATCCTGTCAAAGGGCGAGTTTAGCGATTTTCCCGTTCATATTCCCCCTCTCCCCGAGCAGCGCAAGATCGCGGACATCCTGAGCACATGGGACGAATCGCTGGAGAAACTCGACGCGCTGATCGCCACCAAAGAACACCGCAAGAAGGGGCTCATGCAGCAGTTGCTGACGGGGACGATTCGCATTCCGGCTTTCACTAAGTCCGTATGGGTATGGGTGAAGATGGGAGATGTCATGACCCGTGTCTTCCGCCCCATCGACTGGAAGGCCGATCTACAGTTGTCCCTTGTAAGTTTACGTCGCCGGTGTGGCGGTCTGTTCCGTCGTGAGGATGTATTGGGGGCAGAGTACAAGACGCAGGACCTGCATGAGCTAAAGGCCAATGACTTCCTCGTTTCCAAGCGCCAAGTCGTTCACGGCGCATGGGCGCTCGTGACACCTGAATTCGAGGGCTCGCATGTATCCAAAGAATACGCCATCTTTGTGAATGCATCTCCTGAAAAGCTGCATATGTCCTATTTCGCTTGGCTGGCTCAGACCCCGCGAATGATCCGCCTAGCACGAGTGGCAAGCACGGGCATTCACATCGAAAAACTCATCTTTGACCCTGAGTTCTTCCTTCGCGAGTCTATCCGCATTCCATCCGACATTGATGAGCAACGCGCCATCGCCGAGATTCTCGACGCCTGCGATGACGAGTTGCGTCTGCTTCGCGATCAGCGCGCGGCCATCGAAAGGCAGAAGCGGGGATTGATGCAAAGGCTGTTGACGGGGGGAATACGGGTGGGGGAGAACACGGACACACGGACAGACAAGGACAGACAAGGACAGACAAGGACAGACAAGGACAAACACGGACAAGAACAAGGACTGAAACCACAAGGACAAAACACAGACAGACACAGACCGACAAGGACGGTAGGGCGCGGTCGTTGAGCGTCCTTGTTTGTCCTTGTAGGTCCGTGTGGACCCATCGCGGGAAAGGAGAGACGACATGGACGAGAACCTTCTGCCGAAGCACGGCGGGTACAAGAACCTGCTCACGTATCAGCTCGCGGAGCTGATCTTCGACATCACCGTCCTCTTCTGCGAAAAGTTCGTGCCGGTCACGGATCGCACGAACGACCAGATGGTCCAGTCTGGCCGTTCGGGGTTCCAGAATATCGCCGAAGGCTCCGTCGATTCGGGCGTCTCCAAGAAAAGCGAGATCAAGCTGACGGGCATCGCGATCGGCTGCATGGATGAGCTGGCCAAGGACTATGTGAAGTACCTGAAGCGCAAGAAGCTGGAGGAGTGGTCGCCGGAGCACTCCGCGCTGATGGATCTGAAGGCGCGGCACGTGAAGACGCTGGAGGCGTTCCGCGAGTGGGCCAAGGACGTATGGGCGGCTTCGGGCAAGACGTTGCCGCCGGATCAGATCGCGGCGAACGGGGCGCTGACGCTGCTGAACCTCGCGCTGCACCTGACGCGCAAGCAACTGGCGTCGCTGGAGAAGAGCTTCCTCGAAGAGGGCGGGATCACGGAGCGGATGTACCGGATGAGGCGGGAGAGACGCGATGGGAGAGAGACAAGGACACACGGACAGACAGGGACTAACACGGACGGACAAGGACGGGCAAGGACGTGAATAGAGGGGCGAGCTTCCAGGAGGCACATATCAGCCAGTTGCCGGCGATACGGCTGCTGCAGCAGCTCGGGTACGCGTACCTGAGTCCCGAGGAGGTCTATGCCGAGAGGCGGGCGAAGCTGCGGCATGTGCTGCTGGAGGGCGTGCTGACGCGGCAGCTCCGGCGGCTGAATGCGATCTCGTTCAAGGGCGTGGACGCGGAGTTCTCTGAGGAGAATATCGCCAAGGCGGTCGAGGCGCTGCGCGAGGTTCCGTTCGACGGGCTGGTGCGCACGAGTGAGAAGGTCTACGACCTGCTGACGCTGGGCAAGAGCTTCGACCAGGCCGTGCAGGGCGAGACCAAGGGTTTCACGCTGCGCTACATCGACTGGGAAAACCCGCGCAACAACACGTTCCATGTGACGGCGGAGTTTGAGGTGGAGCGCACCGCGAGCCGCGAGACGCGTCGGCCGGACATCGTCTGCTTCGTGAACGGCATCCCCTTTGTGGTGATCGAGTGTAAGCGGCCCGAGGACAAGCATTCGCTGGAGCAGGCGGTCAAGCAGAGCATCCGCAACTGGCAGAACGACGAAGCCCCGCAGCTCTTTCTATACACCCAGCTTGTGCTGGCACTGAACAAGAACGAGGGCAGCTACGCCACGGCGGGCTCGCCGCAGAAGTTCTGGGCGCGTTGGCGCGAGATGCGGGACGTAGACGCAGAGGTCCGCGCCGCGATCAACAGCCCGGTGCGGCTGGAGGACCACGAGCGGCTTTTCAAAGGCGTGTTCGCGTATGCCAAGCAGGTGTTCGAGGAGATGGCGGTACAGGCGCGCGAGCCGACCGAGCAGGACCGGCTGGTCTGGTCGCTCTGCCGCCCCGAGCGGCTCATGGAGCTGGTGCATCAGTTCGTGATTTACGACGAGGGCGGCACGGTCAAGAAGATCGCCCGCTACCAGCAGTATTTCGCGATCCGCAAGACGCTGGAGCGGGTGCGGCAGCGCGACCCCGAGGGTCGGCGCAAGGGCGGCGTGATCTGGCAGACGCAGGGCTCGGGAAAATCGCTGGTCATGGTGCTGCTGGGCAAGGCGCTGGCGCTGGACCGGGAGATCAGCAATCCGCGCATCGTGATTGTCACGGACCGGATCGACTTGGACGAGCAGATCTGGAAGACCTTCCACCTGTGCGGCAAAGACCCGCAGATGGCCAAGACCGGCAAGCACCTGCACGAGCTGCTGCGGGACGAGCGCGTGGCAGTGATCACCACGGTGATCGACAAGTTCCGGGCCGCGGCCAATACCCCGCATGGTGCTCAATATAGAAGGGATCGTTATCCGCAGATTGCGCAGATGAACGCAGATGATAGAGGGAGTGTTTTCCATCTGCGCCCATCTGCATCATCTGTGGACAAGTCTTACAGCAACCTCGATGCCGACATCTTCGTGCTGGTGGACGAGAGTCACCGCAGCCAGTACGGCGAGGCCAACATCCGCATGCGGCGGTCGCTGCCGAACGCCTGTTTCATCGGCTTCACCGGCACGCCGCTGATGAAGAAGGAGAAGAACACGGCGCTCAAGTTCGGCGGCTTCATCGAGCCCGCGTATACGATCCGCGACGCGGTGGCGGACGAGGCCGTGGTGCCGTTGCTCTACGAGGGACGGCACGTGCTGCAGGCGGTGAACGAAAAGGCGGTCGACTCGATGTTCGAGGCCATGTGCCAGGGGCTGACCCCCGAGCAGAAGGCCGACCTCAAGCGCAAGTTCGCCTCGCGCGACGAGTTGAACCGGCTGGAAAGCCGCCTGTATCTGATCGCCTGGGACATCTCGCAGCACTTCGCGGCGCAGTGGAAGGGCACGGGCTTCAAGGGGCAGGTCACCGCCTCGGGCAAGAAAGAGGCGCTGATCCTGAAAGCGTTCCTCGACCAGTTCGGTAAGGTGACGAGCGAGGTTGTCATCTCCGGGCCGCAGGAGATCGAGGGCGAGGAGAGCGCCGCAGCGGTGGCGGACGAGAGCGTCGAGAAGTTCTGGAAGGCCATGATGGACAAGTACGGCACGGAGAAGGCGTACAACCGTCAGATCATCGGGGCCTTCAAGAACACCGACACGCCGGAGCTGCTCATTGTGGTGGACAAGCTGCTGACCGGTTTCGACGCGCCGCGCAACGTGGTGCTGTACATCGCCCGGAGCCTGAAAGAGCACACGCTGTTGCAGGCGGTCGCCCGCGTGAACCGGCTGCATCCAGGCAAGGATTTCGGCTACATTGTTGACTACTACGGCGTGGTCACGCAGCTTCACGACGCGCTGGAACTTTACAGCTCGCTGGAAGGCAAGTTCGATCCCGAGGATCTGGAAGGCACGCTGACCGATCTGATGGAAGAGATCAAGTCGCTGCAAGGGCTGCATGACGGGATCTGGGATCTGTTCCGCGACGTGACCAACAAGCGGGACGAAGAGGCCTTTGAGCTGGCGCTGGGCGATCCGGTCCGGCGCGACGAGTTCTATACGCGGCTGTCGAAGTTCTGCCGCGTGCTGAAGATGGCGCTCTCGTGCATCCAGTGGCTGAATGCGGCACCGCAGGAGACGGTGGAGCGCTACAAGCGGGATACGGTCTTCTTCCAGAACCTGCGGGCCTCGGTGAAGATCCGTTACGCGGAGGAGATCGACTACAGGGACTACGAGCGGCAGATCCAGAAGATGCTGGCGACGTATGTGCGGGCGGACGAGATCATTCAGGTGGTCGAGCCGGTGAACATCTTCGAGCGCGAGGCCTTTGAGAAAGAGGTTGGGAAGGCGCAGACGACGCGGGCCAAGGCTGACACCATCGCCAACCGCACCAAGAAGACCATCACTGAGCGGATGGACGAAGATCCGTTCTTCTACCGCAAGTTCTCCCTGCTGTTGGAGCAGACGATCGCAGAATACAGGCAGCAGCGCATCACCGAGGCGCAGTATCTGGCCCAGGTGCAGGAGATCATGGAGCGAGTGCGCGACCGCAAAAAATCGGATCTGCCTTCGGCACTGGACGGAAACGACTTTGCCCAAGCGCTCTACGGGGCGGTCTGCGAGCAGGTGACGGCGGCCGAGGGCTGGTGTGTGAAAGAGGCGGCGACGGGCTACGGAACCGCGCAGCCGCAGGTCTCAGAGATTGACCGCCTCCGTGCAGAGGTGAGCCTCAGATTGGAGAAGATCATCCGCGACGAGGCGATTGTCCGGTGGCGCGACAACCCGGATGTTCAGAACCGGATGCGCAACGCGATGGACGACTATCTGTTTCAGCTCAAGCAGGAGCGCGGCATCGCGCTGACACTGGAGCAGATGGACGCAGTCATCGAGGCGTGTTTGAACATTGCGCGCAATAGGCCGGACGACGTGTGAGACGCGGGGGAGACACGGATACACGGACAAACAAGGACAGACAAGGACGGACACGGACGAAGATGGCGACGGTGAAAACAGCGGTTGGAGAGTGTAAGCTGAAGCGGTCGCGAAGGCGGACGCTGGCGATCAGCGTGTTGCCGGACGGGACGGTCGAGGTCGTCGCGCCGGTCGGTGCAGAGATCGAGAAGATCTGCGAGAAGGTCGAGAAGCGCGTCGGTTGGATCACGCGGCAGCGCCGTGTCTTTGCCGCACTAAGCGCCGAGCGGCCGGTACGGCGCTATTGCGCGGGCGCGACGCACCGTTATCTGGGGCGGCAGTATCGGCTCAAGGTGACGGCGGGTGATGAGCAGTGCGTCAAATTGAAGGGCGCTTATCTGTGCGTGGTTTCCCGAACCGGTACCGAGAAGTCGGTGGCCGCGCTGCTTGCCGGATGGATGCGTGAGCGGGCTAAGGAGCAATTCGCGAGGCGGCTGGGCTGCTGGCGGAAATGGTGCGCGGACCAGCAGTTTTCTGAGCCTAGGTTGCGGTTATTATCGATGCCCAAGCGCTGGGGCAGCGCGCACAAGGACGGATGGGTTGCGCTCAACCCCGAATTGGTGCGGGCGCCTTCGGTCTGCATCGACTACGTGATCGCGCATGAGCTGTGTCACCTCAAGCACCCGCAACACGACAAGGCGTTCTTCATCGAACTCGACAGGCTTTGTCCGAACTGGAAGGCTATCAAACTGCGGTTGGAGTCCTTGGATTTGTGACTTACTGTTTCTTCCGCAGCAGGTACGTCGGAGTGCAGCTCCACGCGTGGCAGTAGCTGTTCATGAGGTGGCTCTTGTAGGGCGAGAGACGGTCGTCGCCGGGCACGTAGACCTCCCAGAAGGTGTCCGCGCCTTGTCTGACCATGCCGCCCCAATAGGCGGTCATGTGCGCGGAAGCTTCGTCATGCAGCCCAGCCACTTGCAGCGCCTCCACGACGTAGTGGTTCATATAGGGCGTCACCGGCTTTTCGGCCGTGGGGTGGCGGAGCACGCCGGACATCGCCCGCTTGGCCTGCTCGGGCGTGGGCACGCCCGCGAGCGTCATCCACGCCTGCGAGGCCCAGGAAATTTCGCGCTTGGGGCCGCTGATGAAAAGTCCCTGCGACTCGTCCCAGAGGGTCTTGCGGGCGGCGCTCTCCATGCGCGTCACGATTTCAGGAATGAAAGCAACCTCGTTTTCCCTGCCAAGCTTCACGGCGAGGCGTTGCGTGGCTCTGAGGCCGAAGAGCACGATGGCGTGCTCCGGCGCCTGCTTGTCGAGCGTGCGGTGCCAGTCGATGAAACACCACCAGCCTTTCGGCGTGATGAAGAGGCCTTCAGCGTTCACGGGCTCAAGGGTGAAATCGAGTTGCTTCAACACCAGAGGCCACAGGTCGTCGGCCGTCTCGCGGTCGCTGCTGGCTTCGAGGTATTCCAGCACGGTCGGCGCGAGGAGCGCGGTGTAATCGAGGATGCTGTTGCCGCCGCGCACCGGCTTCGGCTGCTCGAACGCGCACGTGCTGACGAGCCCTTTATCGGTGGCCGTACCCGCGAGAATGTAGAGCGAGCGCTTTACGAGGCCGTAGTTGCGGTACGTGGCATAGTTGGCGAGCGCCTGCAGGCGCAGGTCGCCGAGCCAGAGGCGGCGGTCGCGCTTGGGGCCGTCCTCGAACACGGTCTGCATGCAGTCGCGCAGCGTGGCGCGGCTCACACGGTCGAGCGCGGCCTCGTCCGCATGGCGCGGGGTGAAGGCCGCGAGCTTGGTCTCGTCGGCGGAGCTGACCGCCTCGGCCTGAATGTCCGAGAAGCCGAATTTGCCGTGCGTGCTGCACGATACGACGGTGACCTTCGCATAGCGGAAAGCGTAGCGGCGCGGCAGGCGTACGGTCTGCGGCACAACATCGATGTTGACGGTCTCGTCCTGCAGCCACGCGCGGGTCAGTCCGCCGGTATAGGGGTCAAAGGGCTCGGTCACCTCGGCCAGGACCTCGCCGAAGATCATCGCGAGGCGCACCGGCGCGTCTACGGGGATGTCAAACGAGCGCAATGAGAGCTGGGCGTAGCCGGTCATGTGTTCGCCGAAATCGAGAAGGAAGCTGTCGCCGGGCTTGAGCGGCCTGTCATAGACCGATTTCACATCGGCGGTGGATCCGATTTTCCAGCCTTGGAAACACGCGGGATCATTCGTGACGGTGATGACGGCAACGGGCTTCTTTAAGGTGCGGATCAGCGAGGGCGTGGCTTTCTCGGCGTTCTCAAGCCAGGAGGCCCGGCGCTGCTCGATCAGGCGCATTTGCTGGTCGAAAAGGTCGGTCGGAATGTTGACGGCTGCTTTGACCGTGCCTTCGCTCCGCGGCGTTTTATTCGGGCCCTGGGCGAAGAGTGCGGGGGCCAGGGCGAGGAGGAGGAAGAGGAATTTCGCTGAGGTCAATCGGTTCATTCGTGTGCCTGGGGTTTGAGTGTGAAGATGAGATCGATGGAGGCGAGAAGGGCGCGGGTACGCTCGAAGGTCTGCCAGTCGAGCAGGTCATTGTCCTCGAGCCGGGTCACGGCTTCGACGAGGGCAGGGCAGTCGTAGACCGGGCTGAGCGTGAGCGGCGCGTAGCCGGGAGCTTCGGCCCGCAGGCGCACGGTGCCTGGAATTTCGAACACGCTTTGGCCGCCGATAACCTGGTGAGAGGCACCGTCGCGCGGCGCTGACGCGATGTCGAGAACTTCGGTGAGCGTGGCGTCGAGCGGGCGTCCCTTCGCCGCGTCGATGATCGTCGCGCGGATGCGGCACTCGGCTGGCGGCGGCGGGCGGTGGGGAGCGGGGTCGAAGAAGAACGCGCCGCTGACCGCTCGGCCGCCTTGGGGCCCGCCGGTCGCGCGCACGCAGTACCATGCGGACTCGGTTTCGCGGAGCACGAGGTTGGTCTGCCACGCGGGCTGCGGCGCTTTGAAGGATTCGGTGTGGTAGGGTTTGCCGTTGCGGAGGATCTCGATCTGTCTCAGGCCCATGCTGTCCTTGCCCGAGGGCCAAACCTCAATGCGGAGCGTGCGCTTCTGGCCATCTGCCGTCACCGCACTGCCGGGCGGGGCGCCATCCACGTCTGCGAGCAGCAGCGGGCCGGTGGTGGCAAAGGTGCGTCCGGCAGTCGTGGCGCGTGCGACTGCGGCGAGCGAGAAGGGCTCCTTGCCGAGAAACGTGTAGGTGCGGGCCGAACCGGGCACCGCACCGCCGGGCCGGTCGAAGCAGGCGTCGGAAGAGGCCGTGGCGGCGACGCGGTAGCCGTGATTCAGCAGCAGCACCCAGAGCCGGAACGCCTTGTCGTTCGCTGCCGCCTCTCCGCCGCTGGTGAAGACGTCGATGCCGTCGAAGGTGGGGCCGAGCAGCGTGTCGAGCGGCAGTTCGACAGCCATGTTCGAGACGCGCATCTTCTCCTGTTTGGGATAACCGCCTTGTCCGCCCCACGGGCCGGTCCACCAGCGCAGGGGGTGCGTGTAGAAGACCGCTCCGCCTTGGGCGCGGATGAGCGCGTGCGATTCGAAGTTGGCGAACGTCGGCTTGTCGGCTTGATAGTCCGCCGCGCTGGCGTTCAAGAGAAGGGGAATCACGTCGGCGCCTGCGGCGGTGCGGCCGCGCAGGCCGAGGGTCCAGCAGTGGCCGAGGCAGCGGCCCGCGTCGCCCTTGTAGTAGTTCTTCGGCGCTTCGATGTTCCAGGTCAGGGCGCATTCCGGCGTCGCGTGCGGCGCGAGCGCGGCGTCGAGCCGCTCCGGCGTCGGGTCGTCGAGCTGCCACGCGTGGGCCAGCGAGAGGTAGCGCAGATCTTCGGCGCGGGCGGTCAGCCCGACGAAGGCGACGTCGACGGGGAGCGTACGCTCGCCGTGGATCATGTGCGCATGGCTGTCGCCTGCGACCCAGCCGCGCTGCCGCAGGTCGATGGTGCGGGCGAGCGCGAACGTCAGGTTCGTGGTCTGCCCGGGACGCAGGTCGATGTCGCGCGTCTCCGCGCGGGTCGAGAATCCGCGCGTGACTCGGATGCGGGTGCGGCCTGCGGGCAGGCGCTTCTCGAAGACGCCGTTGCAGCGGAAGCCGCCTTTGAAGGCGTCGGTCTCGGCGACGGTCTTGCCGGCGGCGTCGGTGATGGCCACGGTGCTGGCGGTCGGCTCACCGGTTGCGGCGTCGGTGACGGTGCCGCGCAGGAGGGCTGTGTCGGTGACGGGTTCGGCGGCTGACGCGCGTGATAGCGGCAGGATGAATAAAAGGGCTGCCATGCCGAGCGGTACGGTAGGGACGGTTCCCCGAACCGTCCGCGGACGCCTCGGGGAGGCGTCCCTGCCGGGATCTGCGGACGCCTGCGGGGAGGCGTCCCTACCTTCATAGGCTAGGTTCATTCGTTGCTCTGCTTACGCGTCTTCTTTTGGGTGTTTTTCTTGATCTCGTCAGACGGTGCCGGGCCGGCGTCTTTCGCGTACTGGTCGCACAGCGCCTGCCAGCGGGCGGCCATGTCGCGGACGCGGTCGGGCTGCGCGGCGGCGAGGTTCTGCTGTTCGCCCCGGTCGGCGGCGAGGTTGTAGAGTTCCCACGCGCCTCCGTCGCTGTGCGCGGAGACCAGCTTGAAGTCGCCGAGGCGCAGGGCGCGGTTTTTCTCGTGGCTGAAGAAGAGGCCGTCGCGCGTGACGGCCCCGTCCTTCGCGAACGCGGGAGCGAGGCTGCGGCCGGGAAAGGGCGGCGCGCCGGGCGGGGGCATTGGCGCCGCACCCGCGAGATCGAGCACGGTCGGCAAGACGTCGATCACGTGGCAGAGGTCACGGCGCAGCTCGTTGCGGGCGGCGATGCCGGTGGGCCAGTGTGCGATCAGCGGCGTGGAGATGCCGCCCTCGTGGACCCAGGTCTTGTGGCGGCGGAAGGGCGTGTTGGCGACGGTGGACCAGCCGGGGCCGAGGCAGAGGTAGCTGCCGGCGGAGCCGGGCTCAGCCTGCGGGTCGTGGCCGTCGCCGCGGACCATCATCTCGGCGCTGGCTCCGTTGTCGGAGGCGAAGAGGACGAGCGTGTTGTCGAATGCGCCCATGGTGCGGAGCTGGTCGAGCACGCGGCCGATCTCGCGGTCCATGCGGTCGATCATAGCGGCGTGGACCGCCATCTTGTTCGCTTGGAAGAAGCGCTGGGCGGGCGTGAGCGAGTCCCACGGCAGCGGGCGGTTTACTTCGCTGGTGCCGAGGATCTCGAGATCTTTGGGAAAAGGGTAGGGCGGGCCGAGCTGGCGTTCCACTGCGGAAACGGGCGTGGCGAGCAAGCCCATGTCGCGCTGGCGCTGATCGCGTTGGGCGCGGACCTTTTCCCAGCCTTCGAGGTAGCGGTCGCGGTAGCGGGCGATGTCCTCGGCCGGCGCCTGCAACGGGAAGTGCGGCACCGTGAAGGCGAGGTAGGAGAAGAACGGCTGGGCCGCGTGTTTTTCGGCGTGCTCCTTCAGGCAGCGGATCGCGTGATCCGCGAACGCGGTCGAGGTGTAGTAGCCGCTCTCCTTGGCGACGGGGGGCAGGGGGACATCGTTCTCCAGGTGGCGCTTGGGGTAGAAATTGCGGTCGTGGTCCTCCAGATCGTAGGAGCGGTCGAAGCCGCCGTCCGCGACCGGTTTGGGCGCGCCGTTGACATGCCACTTGCCGGAGTGGTAGCTGCGGTAGCCGAGGGGCTTAAGCAGGTGCGCCAGGGTGCGCGTCCACGCCGGGAAGAGGCCTTGTCGGGGATCGGAGCGGGTCTGCTGCGGGTAGTAGCCGGTGATGAGCGCGCAGCGCGTGGGCCAGCAGCGCGCGGTGTTGTAGCACTGGGTGAAGCGCAGTCCGCTTTTGGCCAGGCCGTCGAGGTTCGGCGTGGCGATTTCGGAGCCGTAGCAGCCGATGTCCGAGAAGCCGAGGTCGTCGGCGAGGATGACGAGGACATTGGGTTTCTTGCCTGCCGGCCCTGCGGCGAGAACGGCGGCGGCCAGAAGCGAAAGCGAGGCGGCGGTCAAAAGCGTGCGTTTCATAAGGAAGTCTCCAGATGAAACATCCTACCAGATTACTTGCGGCAAACACAAGGCACCGTGAATGCGGTTGACGGTGGGGAAAGGGAACGGTACGATACGGTCAATGCTGTTGTAGAACGTTGTCGGAGGGCTTTCGGAATGGCGTCAAAATCAGGGAGCGGCGCGTCGCGCCGCACGTGCCTCAAGATCATGGTGGCGGCTGCTGGCGGCGCTGCGGCAGGCGTGGGCGGAGCCAAGCTGGTGGGGAGGATGGGACGGGCTCCGGAAGGGCCGTGGCGGGTGCTGACGCCGGACGAGGCGCGTCTGGTCGAGGCGGTTTCCGAGCAGATCATTCCTGCGGACCGCGACCCCGGCGCAAAGGAGGCCGGCGTGGTGTATTTCATCGACCGCCAGCTCGACGGGCCTTACAAACGTTTCGCGGAGAAGTATCATAAGGGGCTGGCCTGCTTGGCGCAGACGAGTCAGGCGCTGCACGGCAAACCGTTCGAGGCGCTGCCCTGGCCAGACCAGACCCGCGTCCTGCAGGCACTGGAGTCGAACAAGGTTCCCAAGGATATCTGGTCAAAGCCCTCGGCTTCAGAGTTCTTCGGCCTGATCCGCGATCACTCGATGCAGGGCTTCTATGGCAGCCCGCGCCACGGCGGCAACCGCAATTACGCGAGTTATAAGATGTTGGGGCTGGAGTATCCACGGGTGATCGGTCAGAACCGGTATCCGGAAGCGTGATTCTCGAAACTTGAAACTGGCGACGGGAAACGGAAGAGGGGGCTGGCGGTGGCGAACAAACATGTGAACGCGGTGATCGTCGGAGCTGGCGCGGGTGGCGGCGTGGTGGCGAAGGTGCTGGCCGAGGCGGGGCTGTCGGTGGTGCTGCTGGAGCGGGGCAAGTGGCAGTCGTTCGAGGACACGACTGACGACGAACTCAAGTCGCAGCGCACGACGGTGCTGGGCAACGCCTACGGGCCGGATGACGCGCGGCATTGCCGGGTGGTGGAGAACGCGGACGGCTCCACGCGCGTCGTGCTGCCCAGCGAGGGCGGCTACAACAACAACGCGGCCTGCGTGGGCAGCGGCACGCTCAGCTACGGCGCGATGGGCTGGCGTTTCATGCCCCAGGATTTTAAGCTGAAAACGATCTACGGCTGCCCGGAAGGCTCGACACTCGACGACTGGCCGGTCTCGTATGACGAGCTGGATCACTGTTACGAACGGGCCGAATGGGAGATCGGCGTGGCCGGCAGCGATGAGGGCAACCCCTTTGCGCCGCCGCGCAAGAAGCCGTTTCCGATGCCGCCCTTCCCGTACAACAAGGAGGCCAAGATGCTCGTCGCCGCAGGCAAGCGGCTGGGCTGGCATCCCTTCCCGATCCCGATGCTGCGCAACTCGATCCCCTACGGCGGACGCCCCCAGTGCATCCACATGCGCTCGTGCTGCGGGTTCGCCTGCCCGATCAACGCCAAGTGCGGCACGCAGAACACCGTCATCCCCGCCGCCATGGCCACCGGCAACTGCGAGATCCGCACGGACGCGGTCGTCAGCGAGATCCTGCTGGATGACCGCGGCAAGGCGCGCGGCGTCAAGTACTTCGACATCAACGACCGTTTGCAGGAGCAGACCGCCGACCTCGTGGTGGTGTCGGCCTCGGCCACGGAGACGCCGCGGCTGCTGCTCAACTCCAAGTCAAAGCTCTTTCCCAGCGGCGCGGGCAACAACAACGACTGGGTCGGCCGTAACCTGCAGGGCCACTGCTACTGCGGCGCCAACGGCTTTATGGATGAGGACACCTACGAGGAGGCCGGGCCGGGCGCGTGCGTGGCCTTCTGCGATTTCAGCCACGGCAACAAAGGCCTGTGCGGCGGCGCGATGGTGGCCAACGAGTTCATCTCCCTGCCCTACGCCTTCACAAACACGCGCCCGCCGGGCTCGCCCCGGTGGGGCCTGGCGCACAAAGAGCACCAGCGCAAGTACTACAAGCGGATGATCCGCGTGATGGGGCCGGTGCAGGAGATGCCGGTGTTCGACTCGCGCGTGCGGGTCGATCCCGCGGTGAAAGACCACTGGGGGATACCGGTCGTGCGCATGTCCGGGCGGCGGCATCCGCACGATGTGGAGATCGCGAAATTCGTCGTCGGAAAAGTCGAGGCGCTGCTGCGCGAGGTGGGTGCGAAGAACATCTGGTCGTGGGTTCCGGGACTCGGCGGCCCCAGCGGCGGACAGCACCAGGCCGGCACCTGCCGCATGGGCAACGACCCCAAGACCTCCGTCACCAACCGCTACGGGCAGGTTCACGAGATCGACAACCTGTTCGTCGCCGACGGCAGCCTGAACGTGACCAACGGGGGATTCAATCCGGCGCTGACGATCATGGCGCTCGGCTACTGGGTCGGCGAGTACATCGCCAAAGAGTGGAAAGGCGGGGCGCGTTTCCGCGCGTGAACCTATGAAACGAACGTCAATGAGAGACAAGTCCGCCGCCAGCGGAGCGGGATCAAACAAAGGGGTCACTCGAACGCCGAACGCCGAACGCCGAACGCCGAACTCTGAAGTTGCCGACAAGCGGGAAGGCGCGTGGTTTGCGTTGCCTGCGCTGATGGTGGCCGTGTTCCTGCTGTGTACGGTATTGGGCGGGCTCGGCTACTTCGAGTTCTCGCCCCCCGAGAAGACCTGCGTGTCCTGCCACGAGATCCGCGCGTCCCACGCGCGGTGGACCAACTCCGTGCACCGGGGCGTGTCGTGTAAAGCGTGTCACGGCGGCTCGGCCAATTCGGTCCACGCCTTGCGCGAGAACGCCAAGCGGGTGTTCTACCACCTCACCGAGACGCGTCACGACAACATCCGCCTCAGCGAGGAGCAGACGGTCCGGATGACGCGCGCGTGCCAGGGCTGCCACGCGCGGGAGTTCGCCTACTGGAGCCAGGGCGGCCACGGCACGAACTACGCGGCCATCTTCCTGGACGAGAAGCACAACAAGACCGAGCAGCTGAACGACGAGTGCCTGCGCTGTCACGGCATGTTTTTCGAGGGCAAGATGGCTGACCTGGCGACGCCGCTGAGCATTCAAGGCCCGTGGCGCTTCTGCGACCCGCTCATGGCTGAGCGCCCCGCAGTTCCGTGCCTGGCGTGCCATCAGATGCACGCGCCCGGCGCGCCCTTCAAGCGCCCCGCGGAGCAGCGGGCGGGCCTGTCGACGAATCTGCCCGCGTTCCGGCGCGACACGCTCGCGTTCTACGTGCGCCAGGAGGGCGCCCACTTCGCGATCGACGATCTGGCCGTTCCGAAGATCGTCGATCAGGGGCGGACGGTCAAGGTCTCGTCCGATCCGCGCCAGCGGCTCTGCACGCAGTGCCACGCGCCCAACGCGTTCGGGCAGGCGGGCACGGGCGACGACCGCACGCCGACGGGCGTGCACGAGGGGCTCAGTTGCGCGGCGTGCCACAGGCCGCACTCCAATGACGCGCGCGGCTCCTGCGCGCTGTGTCATCCCGCGCGCTCCTCCTGCGGCCTGGACGTGACGGCCATGGACACGACCTACCGCTCGCGCGCCAGCAAGCACAACATCCACACCGTGAAGTGCCTCGACTGCCACCCCGCGGGCGTGCCCAAGCAATGACCCGGCCGACCCAAGGTGGAGTTGGGATTTAGGAGTTAGGAGCCCTCCGCGGAGGTGCGATCTTGAGAGCCCTTGCCCTGAGTGTCTGCGTTGCGTTCGCCCTGTGCTGCGCCGGGCGCGGCGCGGAGAGCCTGCTGCCCCCGGCGCTCGCCCGCGAGTATACGCTCAGGCGGTGGACGCTGGACGACGGACTGCCGGACAGTCTCGTGTGCGGCGTGGCGCCGGGGCGCGACGGGTACTGCCTTTCAAACGCGTCATTATGAAATTCGTTGACCATTTGATTGTCCATTTGCAGACTAAATCCGACCAGACAGAAGGCTGGCGTTTTCACGACCTTCCCGGAGTATTGCTTCGTCTTTATGAAGAATCGCAAGCCGCGCGAGATTCCGAGTGCATTGGTGCCTGTCTTGACGCATGGGACAGGTTATTTGAAGCCGGGTTTGATCGCGTCAGGGATTTGAGCAATGAGTTAAGCAGTTATCTTCCTAAATCAGAATTGTAATTCGACTTTCTGCACGGGCAAATTAGGGATAACGGCCTTCTGGCTCACAGCCGACCCACATACGTCCCGAGGATTGGGTGCGACATCTCAGCCTTGGGTATCAGGACGGGCACGTAAGCAGGATTATCTGACCGGAATAGCCATGCGTCCGGATCGGCCTTGTAGCGTTTCACCGCGTATTCGCCGCCCTCGCACCCCGAAGTGAAGTCAGCCGCAATCACGATCTGGTTGTCCAGGCGCGGTGTCCGGTGGTACTCGAACACCAAGAGGTCGCCGATATGGAAGTGCGGTTCCATTGAGTCGCCTGCCACGCGGATCACGAAACGGTTGGGCTTGCAGAGCTTCTCGGGGACCGCGATCCAGTCGAGTTCGTTGAGGTCGGTCAATCGTCCGGTCTCGAAACCGTCAAAGAAAGCACCCGCCGCCAGTTCGGCCACGATGGGCAAGGCCGATTTGAAAGCGAGCCGCGGGACTTCGGCCGGATCGAGCAGCGTGCGGCCTTGCGGCAGCATGTGATAGTGGGCGACCGACCGCTTGCCGTCCAACTCCAAACGCCACAGGTAATCGGCAGCGGGCGGTACTTCTGGAGGCGGCTGTTGGGTTTGTCGGGGATGGTCTTTCCGATGGGGTCAGACACCACTTCAATTATTCAGATGGCAAGAAACGAGTTGCGGTTATAGAAAAATAGGCAATTTTTCTATAAGTCTAAGAGGTAAATGTCATGTGTAACTCTATCCGAGGCAAGATACTGTCTAAGATTCACGGTCATGGTGAGGGGTGGATCTTCTCATCACATGACTTCATCGGGGATTTCCGGCGTTATGAGATTGACCAGACGTTGTCTTCCCTGGCAAAGGCGGGTGATATCCGCAGAATCTTACGGGGCATTTATGACTACCCCAGCTACAGCGAGATCCTGAAGAGGCAGGTGGCTCCTGATTTGAGCGAGGTGGCCGCCGCGCTGGCGCGGAAATTCAACTGGAATATTTTGCCGGATGGCAACACGGCTCTGAATTTGCTGGGGCTTTCAACGCAGGTCCCTGCGAAGTACATCTATTTCTCCAGCGGGCCGAGCCGCTCGTACGATATTAATGGGCAGACATTGGAGTTCCGGAAGAAGTCCAGCCGCGAGACCGCTATGCGGCATCCCGAAAGCATGCTGGTTGTCCATGCGCTTAAGACGCTGGGCGAAACTTACGTGACACCGCAACTCATTGCGAAGCTCAAGACCAGGTACTCCGTCGACCAGTGGCGCAAGATCAAATCCGATACCACCACTGTGACGGGGTGGGTTTATGAAATCATCCGCAGCATGGCGGATGGAGAGGCGGCCACATGATCGCAGCTTCAATGGTGTCCGAAAGGGGAGCATCCCATTCTTACGCCGGAGTGCCCTGTCTATTTTCTGCCAGAACAAGGATGGGTTTCAGGAATTTGATCACCTCGCGGGCGATCTCTGAAAACCGTCGAGGAGCGTCATGGATTTGTCGCTTGTTTAGGAACGCTGCCCATTGGGTCTGTTTCGTGGCATCTTCAAAGAAGGCGTCAGTAAACACGACAGAGTCACGGGGCACTGGTGTGCCGCAAAACTCTGGCCCGTTTCACGGGAGAGATTCAGGAGCTTCTGACGATTGGAGGCGGCGAAGTCCGTCATACGAGGGCCTCCAGATAAGGCCGCATGATCTTCTCAACGCGGCAGACTCGTGCCATGTCCTGAATCAGGCCGGGGTTACGGCCCCGCCGGGTCATATAGGTCTTTAGCGCCTCGACGGCCACATCGGTGCCCAGGCTGTTCCGATACTTGAAGCAATCCGCGATGGTCTTCTCGGCTGAGTAGATCCGTAGCTCGGTGCCGCCGATGACTTTGCGTTCGATGCCCGCATTGAAAGGGGTCTCCGACATGCGGAACACGCGTACGCGGGGATAATCGAGCCGGGGAACGTTGGCGTCGCGACTGATGGCCAGATGGATCTCACGCGGGATCTCGGTGGTCAGGTCATGATGGTAGAGCGCGGAAAGCAGGCAGAGCACGCCATCGGGGACGCGTTTCGCGATTGCTGCGTAGTCGGGTGAGCCAGCGTCTATCGCGCCGGTGATCTGAAAGACCCCGCGGGACACGCGCGCCACCTGGCCCGATCTGCACAGGCGGTAAAGCGTACGGGGGGAGATGCCGCCGCGCCGCGCTTCGCCGACCGTACATGTGCCGCTATGACAACCCGCAGCGGTGAGCTTGTTCTGCATAGTTTGCCGCATATCGACTCCAGTTGTTATAGAAGTGGAGTGGAATATAGGCGTTCTCAGCATAGAAGTCAACTCCTCATAGGCGAGAGGCTCTGCTTGGAAAACACAAATCCAACACAAACGCGCCAGCGCAAACGCTAAAAAATACCCTGGGCTCCTGGAGGTCTATCACCCTTCGAAACAGCGATAGCACGTAAACGGGTGTGATTATTTCGCGCTTTTTAGCCTTGCTCAGCCTTTTTAGTTGAAACACACAAACGGAACCAATAAACCGCCCAATGCGAAAGACCGCGCGAACTGGGGGCTGGACGCGTTCGCGGCCTACATAGGCGCGGGCGGTGCCGAGATCGTGAACTGGGCTCGCGCAATGCTGGGCCTCACCCGCAGGTTTGACATCCCAACTTCAAAACAATATCATCCGACCATAAATGTGA
>CAYMLQ010000050.1:0-23852 GCA_964390795.1 uncultured Lentisphaeraceae bacterium | reverse complement strand
CTTCGGCTTCGGCAAGGCCAACGAGGTCAGCGACGCCATCCGCAAGGGCGGCGACTCGGCCAAGAAGGAAATGATGCGCGTCAAGCTCGCCGGCAAGACCATCCCGCATCAGGTGACCGGCGTGTGTGACGGCGGACGCGTGCTGCTCAAGCCCGCGCCGGACGGCACAGGCCTGATCGTCGGCGGCGGTATGCGCCCGGTGCTCGAGGCTGCGGGCGTGCGCGACGCGATCGGCAAGTCGCTCGGGAGCAAGAACCGTCTCAACGTGGTCAAAGCCACCATCGATGCGCTGAACAACTTGCGCTCGGCGGAAGAGATCGCGGCTGCGAGAGCCTAATTGAATAGCTAATAGTTAATAAATAATAGGTTAACACCGTCATGGTTAACTATTGGTTATTAACTATTAGCTCGAAAGGATTTTCAAATGGATCTGTCATCACTTAAGAATGTCGCTGGCGCGCGGAAATCCCGCAAACGCGTCGGACGTGGTCGGGCATCGGGGCATGGTAAAACATCGACCCGCGGCCACAAAGGTCAGAACGCCCGCAAAGGCCACAAGGGCAAGCTGGGCTTCGAAGGCGGCCAGATGCCGCTCATCCGCCGCCTGCCTAAGCGCGGTTTCAAGAATTACACGCGGATCACCTACTGCCCTGTCAACGTGTGCGCACTCGACCGTTTCGAGAACGGCACCGAAGTCACGCCTGATCTGCTCCGCGCCTGCGGTCTGTTTGCCAATAAATTCGACGGCGTCAAACTTCTCGGCAGCGGGGAGCTGACCAAGAAACTGACCGTCAAAGTCAACGGTGTCAGCGCGACGGCCAAGGCGAAGATCGAAGCCGCAGGCGGTAGTGTTGAAATTGTGTGAGGTTCGTCATCATGCCCATGCTTGCCACCTTTGCGAACACCTTCAAAATTCCTGAACTCAGGAAACGTATCCTGCTGTCGGCCGGTTTGATCTTCGTCAGCCGCCTGATCTCCATGATACCGACTCCCGGCGTGGATTGGCAGACGCTGCAAGCTGAACTGGCCCGTATCCGTGAGACCGCCGGCGCAGGCGGCGGCCTCATGGATTGGTTCAACGTGTTCAGCGGCGGTGCTCTTAACCAGTGCGCGATCGGCTTCCTGAGTATTTGGCCGTACATCAGCGCCTCGATTATTATCCAGCTGCTGACGGCGGTCATCCCCATGCTTGAGCGACTCAGGCAAGAGGGTGAGTCTGGCCGACTGAAACTCGCGCAGTACACGCGCTATCTCACGATTGGTATCTGCGTGTTCCAGGCGTTTGCGCTGGCGACGGCGTTGCAGAACCCTGCCTCTTTCGGGCTAGGAAACGTTCAGATCGTCACTCGGCCGGGGCTGGGGTTCAACATCATGACCACGATCTGTATGACGACGGCATCTCTGCTCGTCATGTGGCTCGCCGATCAGATCACCCAGCGCGGCATCGGCAACGGAACGTCGCTGATCATCATGATCAACATCACGTCGCGCCTGCCGGTTGCGATCGTCGAAGCGTGGACGCGCTACTTCGGTCTGAACGGCATTCAGGCTACCAATAGCCCGGTTGAACTCATCCTGTTGCTGCTCTTCGGTTTCATGATCACCATGGGAACCGTGATGCTGACGCAGGGTATTCGCAAAGTGCCGATCCATTCCACCCGCCGTGCTGCGGGCGGCGGCGGGGCGTACGGCGGCATGCAGCAGACGTACATGCCGCTGCGCGTGAACTATACGGGTGTTATGCCGATCATCTTCGCGGGGCCGCTTATCCAGTTTCCCTCCGCTTTGCTGAGCAGGATTCCTGCCGAGATCGAGTGGCTGGCCTGGCTGAAATGGCTTGGCGTGCAATTGGTCGATATGACCAGCCCCATCCATCTGGGCGTTTACGCGCTGCTGATCATGTTCTTCTCGTTCTTCTGGGTAGCCACTCAGTTTAACGCGATGCAGATCTCCGACAGCCTGAAGCGCGAGGGCTCGTATGTGCCGGGCATTCGTCCGGGACGCGCGACGGCGGAATATCTGGATGCGCTAATGACCCGTGTGACGCTGATCGGCGGCGGCGGACTGCTCATCATCGCGCTGGTTCCGCAGTTGCTGCGCGGCATGATGCAGCTCCCGTGGGAGATGGCCTCGTTCTTCGGCGGCACGAGCCTGCTGATTATCGTCGGCGTGGCTCTTGATACGCTGCGTCAGATGGAGTCGCACCTGCTGATGCGCAACTACGACGGCTTCCTGAAACACGGCCGCCTGCGCGGTCGGCGGTAAATACGGGACTGCGCGTGGAATACGCGTGAAGGAACAGGCTCGCGGATGTCAGTCCGTGGGCCTGTCTTTTTTTGAGGCGATATGGTCTTGCAGCAGTACATCAGGCATTTGCCGCGCATTGGCCCGCAGTATGAGAAAACGCTGCGGCTTGAGGGATGTCAGTGCTGGACGGATATCGTTAATGCTCAGCACCCGCTCGCTGGCTTTGATGTTTTCGCTTGGGATGAGATTCGCGCGGCAACGGAGCAGAGCCTGCGTGCGCTCCACTCCGACGATGCCGCATTTTTCACCAAGCGCCTGCCGCGTCTTGAGCAGTGGCGTGTGCTGACGCATTGGTTCGAGCAGGCCTCCTATTTCGATATCGAAACCAGCGGACTGGAGGCCGACAGTATCGTCACACTGGTTTGCTGCTTCCACGAGGGAAGGCCCCTGCGGTTTCTGGCAGGCGAGAATCTGGACGACTTTCTGGAGTTGCTCGAGGGCGTGAAGCTGTTGGTTTCCTTTAACGGGGCGAGCTTCGATGTGCCACGCGTGCTCGACCGTTTCCATATTCCCGAACTGCCTTGCGCACACGTGGACCTGCGCTGGCTCTGCCACCACGCCGGGTGGCGCGGCGGGCTCAAGAAGATCGAGCGCACGCTGGGGCTGCAGCGTCCGGCGGACCTGGAGGGCCTGGGCGGCGCTGAGGCGGTCTGGCTGTGGCAGGCGTGGCAGGCGCGCGGCGACGAGCAGGCCAAGCGCACGCTGGAGCGCTACTGCGCGGCCGATACCGTGATGCTGAAGCTGCTGGCCGGACGCCTGTGCGCAGTGCATGGCGCGGCTGTGACGCTGCCGACAGAGTCCGACATTTGGGCGCTCATCCACGCGTCGTATCCGGATTTGGGACGCCCTGCCTGTTGCGCGCCCATGCTGGAGCCAGCGCCTCCGAAACCCTCGCCCGCACCGGTCGTTTCAGCCGACCTTTTTTCAATTTCGGAAATGGTTGGCGCCACGGAGGGTCTCTCGCGCGCGGACAAGCAGGCGCGGCTGCGCGAGCGCTGGCGTCAGCACCGGGGCGGCGCGCTGTAAAGGCCTCCGGGTGCACATCCGACACTGGTTGAGTCTTCCCTTGATTGGGAAGGCAATCTGTGCCATTCTTCTCCGCATAACGTTCATTCGCATCGTGTGCAGCCTCTTGGGGGTCTGACGGGGCGCGCGCTGCGCAAGGGGGGTTCAGCAAAGAAAGGGTTTGCCATGCCATCCACGACCGTCTCACGTCGCCAGTTTGCTGCGGCAGGCGCCGCAGCCGCGTTCAGTTTTTCGATTCTGCCGCGCCACGTGCTCGGCGCGCCGGGGGTGACTCCGCCGTCGGGACGTCTGAGTATCGGCTGCATCGGCGTCGGCGGTCAGGGCGCGGGCGTGACCAAAGAGCTGGCCTCCTTCGCGAACGTCAACATCGCCGCGCTGTGCGACGTGGATGAGGCGCATGCGGCGCATACGTTCAAGCAATACCCTGGGCGGCCGATCTACAAGGACTACCGCGTGATGCTCGAGAAGGAGAAGGGTCTCGACGCGGTAATGGTCGCGACGCCGGACCACTGGCACGCGCCGATCTCGCTGGCCGCCATGCGGCTCGGCAAGCGGATCGAGTGGGACGCGGCCGCGATGCGGGCGAAGAATGCGCCCGAGGCCGAGGCGCTCATCCGCAAGGCCTACCGCAAGGGGTTCGAACTGATGGGGGGCATATCATGAATCGACGGGCGTTTCTGAAAGCGGCCGGGGTCTCGGCCGCCGCCTTCAACATTGTTCCCAGTCATGTGCTGGGCCAGTCGGGACGCGTTGCGCCGAACAGCAAGCTGACGATCGCGCTGATCGGCTGCGGCTCGCAGGGGCTTCGCGAGTTGCCGGGGCTGCTTTCCACGCCCGAGCTGCAGGTCGTCGCGGTGTGCGACCCGAACCGGGACGGCGACGACTATCTGGACTGGTCGCGCGACGGTTTGCGCAAGGGTCTTGCCAAGGCCATCGGCAAGCCCGAGTGGCGCGAAGGCCGGCCGATCCCGGGCGGCCGCGACGCTGCGGCAGAAGCGGTCGACTTGTTCTACGCGAACCAGCGCGCAGCTGACGCTTTCAAGGCGTGCGCGAAATACGCGGATTTCCGGGAGCTGCTCGAAAAGGAGAAGGGGCTCGACGCGGTCAAGGTCATGACGCCAGACCACCTGCACGCGACGGTGGCCATCGCCGCGATGAAGGCCGGCAAGCGGGTGATCCTGCACAAGCCGCTCGCGAACCGGCTGGCGGAGGCGCGGAAGGTGATCGAGACCGCGCGCCAGACCGGCGTGGCCACGCACTTCATTCCGGCGACGTCGGGCGGCGACGTCTCGACCTCGGCTCAGCTCGTCCGCGCTGGCGTGATCGGCAAGCTGCTGGAGATCCACAACTGGTCGAGCCGTCCGGTGTGGCCGCAGTACGCGACGCTGCCGACCGACACGCCGCCGGCGCCGAAGGACTTCATCTGGAACCTGTGGCTGGGGCCGTCGCTGGACCGGCCGTACCATCCGAACTACACGCACATGGTCTTCCGCGGCTGGTACGAGTTCGGCGGCGGAGCGATCGCGGACATGGGGCACTACAGCCTCTGCCGCGTGTTCGCCGAATTCGGCCTCGACGCGCCGGTGCTGGTGGAGACAACGCCGAGCCACGTGTGCACGCTGCGCGACCGCGTGAGCGTCAAGGTCGCCAACGACTACGCATTCCCGGCGGCGTCAACGGTGCGCTTCAAATTCGCGGCAAAGGGGGAGCGCCCGGCGCTGGACCTCTTCTGGTACGACGGCGGGATGCGGCCGCGCACGCCCGAAGAGGTTGAGCGGGAGAACGGCGAACTGGCGCCGGAAGGCATGCTGTTCGTTGGAGAGAAAGGCAAGATATTGGCCGGGTTCCACGGCGACAAGCCCCGCCTTCTCTCGGGCGAGAAGGCGGGGCAGCTCCCCGCGCCGACGCCGGTCAATACCGATTGGGTCCAGGCGTTCCGGGGCGGCACGGCCACCTGCGGCGACTTCCTGAAAGCGGGGCCGATCTCCGACGCGATGAATCTGGCGGCGGTCTCGCTGCGGCTCGGCGGCAAGCGGCTGCTGTGGGACGCGGCAAACATGAAGATCACAAACCGGCCCGAGGCCGATAAGTATCTGACGCGCGAGTACCGCAAAGGGTGGGAGATCTGAACACTGAACCCCGGCGCTCTCTCACGCGCCGGCCATCTCGGCGGCGATGGCGCGGGCGGCGGCGCAGGGGTCGGCGGCTTCGAGGATCGGGCGTCCCACCACGAGGTGCGTGGAGCCGTCCCTGACCGCTTGCGCGGGCGTCGCCACGCGCTTCTGGTCGCCGACGTCCGCGCCGGCCGGGCGCACGCCCGGGGTCACCAGCAAGGCCTGCGGGCCGAGCGCGGCACGCATATTGGAGACTTCTTTGGGGGAGCAGACGATGCCGTCCGCGCCGTTCTCGCAGGCGAGCAGGCCGAGCGACGCCACCTGCGCCTTCATTTCGCGGGACACCCCGATATCCGCGAGATCCGTTTGGTCGAGGCTGGTCAGAACCGTGACGGCCAGAATCTTGGGCGCGCTCGCGCCGCAGGAGAGGGCTGCGTCCTTGGCCGCGCGGATCATGGCCTTGCCGCCGACCGCGTGGATGGTCATCAGGTCCACGCCCAGCGCCGCGCCGGCGATGACCGCGCGTTCCACGGTACGGGGGATGTCGTGCAGCTTGAGGTCGAGGAAGACCTTTTTGCCGCGGCTCTTGACCGCCTTGACCACGGACGGTCCCTCGGCGCTGAAGAGTTCCAGGCCGATCTTGTAGAACGACACGGAGTCGCCGAGGCGGTCGACGACCTGTATGACATCGGCGGTGGTGGAGACATCGAGAGCGACAATCAGTTCTGCCATGGGGAGTGTACTTTCCTTGGGAAGGTTCGAAAAGGCGTTTAGCGGTTTAGACCGTTCGGCTGGAAATCGGAGCACCGCTAGTACACAGTACAACATGAAAATTCGGCCATGATTACAGGATTCACATGATTAATAGCCAATGAATTCAATCTTGTAAATCATGTAATCCTGGCCAAAAAATACCGAATTTTGTGGCTGTACAGACTACTAGGGCCGTTTGCCCATTTTCCGGCGACGGGTATTAAGCCAAAAACAGTGGGATAACGCAACCGCAAAGCCTACTCTTGGCCCGGGGTGAATAGGGTGAAAGATGAAGGAGATCGATTAAAGGCAAGACGCCACTCATCTTTCACCCTTATCTTTTCCCTTAATCCGTCACTTTTCTGACACACACCCGCCCGGGGTCGTGCGCTTCTGCTCGCCGATGGCTGACGCGATGCGGGCTTCCGTGAGCTGGCGCTGGATCTCGGCCAGCGAGAACCAAACCACGCAGCGGTCGTTGTCGTCGGCGGGCCGGAGCACATAGCAGTCGGGCGCGCCAGGTGTCGTCCAGGTGGTCCAGCGGAACGCGCCCTCGGCGGGGAGCGCTTTGAGCGCCGCGAGGACAAAGCGCTCCTTTGCCTGAAGGGCGGCTGTCACGGCGGCGGAGAGCAGAGGGGAATAGACGATGTTCAGCATCACTTGCCTCCTTTGACAAGGGCGTCGGTTACTGGCTGAAGGCGCGCGATCCTGGGCGCTGTACGAGTGGTGACCGCCACGGGGAAGCGCTTGGCGATATCGGGCGGCGGGTCGGGAATCTGGCGGACCTCCTCGTCGCCGCGGTAGACGCAGTTGCAGTCCACCCAGGCGATCAGGCGCTGCACGTCCTCGCCACCGACCTTGACGTTGTGGTGTTTGCCGCTCGTCACCAGTTCGATCAGACGGCTCGTTGAAGAGAGCATCGACATGGGTTTGATGGGCTCATAGTGGTGGGCCGCCTCCACGTTGAGGCAGCCCGCCAGTCCGAGACCCGCGCCGACACCTTCGGGCTTGGGGCCGCTCCACGCCTGGCCGACGAGCGTGAGATAGGGTTCCTTGAAAGGCCAGAGCTTGGGATCGTCGATGCCTTTTTCCGCGACGCCGCCACGCAGGGTCAGATCCAGTTTGGCGCGGGCCTTGCCGTTGCCCTGATGGCATACGCCGCAGTGGCGGTCAAGGACGGGCTGGCAGAAGCGCTCGTAGCTGATGCTGGTGTCGGCACCCCACGGCGGCGGCGTGAGATCGGCGGGCGGCTCGCGGAGCGCGAGAGCGTTGTAGCGCACATCCGGCGTGGCGGTGTGAAGGGCGTGGCAGCCTTGGCAGCCGCGCGTCTCGCCCGGCATGACGCCGGAAAAGGAGCGCATGATCTGCACGCAGCGCTGGCGCTCGTCCAGGAGCTGGAAATGCAGCGCCCGGCCCGCGGGCACCTTGAAGGCGACCGAGCCGTCGGGCCGGATCGGCACTGTGCCGAGGATACGCTTGACGCCGTCCTCCTGGATGACCGAGATGGCCGGGCCGGAATGGCGCCAAGATTTGAACCCCATGCTGTATGTCTTGGCGTCCATCTCGATCACGCGCAGGAACTTCGCGGTGCCGGGCGGCAGGCCTTCGACGCCGGAATAGACGTTGGGGCTGAACAGCACGCCGTGCTGTGTCGGTCCGCCTGCGATCGGCCACGCCACGCGGTCGGGGAGCGAAGGCGGCAGTGCGCGCGGCCTGAGCGGCTGCGCGTACCACACCGTATTGCGTCCGGCATAGAGCAGCTCGCGGTTGCCGTGGATGTCCATCAGGAAGAGCGCGAAGTCGCTGCCGGCCGTGCGTGCGGCCGAGATCAGGAAGTCTTCCGGCCCGAGCGGATATGGACTGCGAACGGACCACAATGAGCCGCTGGTGTGGTAGCGCGGCGAGGCGGCGGGGCTGCCGCCTTCAGGCTCGCCGACTTCGGGCCATTGCAGCTCCTGGGTGACTTTCGTGATGCCATCGGGCCACTGTAGGCCGCGGCTGACATCGAGCAGCCCGAGACAGCCGGTCAGGACGTTGTGGTGGCCGACGCCTACGAACATCACCTGCTTGCCGCCCGGCACGGGGCGGGCCTCCCAGAGCATGTCGGGGTAGGCGCTGCCGTTGCCCCAGAAGACAGACTCGCCTGTGCCGTCCGGATTGATCGTCCAGAGCTTCTGCAAGCGCCACAGGGGGCGCTCGGTATATTCCCAGCGCGTGTAGAGCACGCGGCCGTCGGGCAGCAGCGCGGGCGTGTAGTCGGGCTCGTTGTTGCGCGAGATGATCGTGATATCGCGGCCGTCGGCGTCGCAGCGCGCGAGCACGGTGGAGGCCGACTGCGGCAGGCAGCGGACGTAGGAGTTGCCGCGCGACGTGGAGAAGAGGATGTGGCCGTCGGGAAGATAGAGCGGATCCATGTCGTCGTAGAGACTTCCCGTGAGCTGGCGGCGGCCCTTGCCGTCGGTGCCGATCTCGTAGAGGTGGAAGCTGGACTCGCTTTTGGGCCTGAGGCTGAAAACGACCTTTGCGGCGTCGAACGAGAGGTCCATGCGCATGATATAGCCCTCAGCGCCCGGCACCAGCTCGCGTTCGACGCCGTCCGGGCGCAGCCCTTCCAGCACCAGCAGCCGGCTGCCCGAGGCTGCGCCGTAGGAATAGCCGTTGCGATGCGCGGACTCATGCCTTCCGGCATAAGAGGGCGTGTCCGCAAGCAGAACGCGGTCAAAGTTCAGGAGCGGGTTACGGAGCATCAGCGCACGCTTGACGCGGCGCACGGCCAGATAGAGGTCATGCGTGGCGTCGTCGTCTTGCGCGGGCGGCAGGAGCCTGAGCCGGGCTTCAAGTGCGGAGAGTGCGGCCAGATCTGCGGTGAAATCCAGATCGCGCGAGCGCGCCGATAGCCGTGCGGCGAGTTCGCGGGCCCAGCCGATCTCGCACAGTGCCCGGGCTGCGGTCGCGCAGTCGCTGGCCTGGTAGATCCAGTCCTCCTCGATCAGAGCCTGCGCCTGGTCGGGCGTGACCGGCTTGTCGCCCGAGCGCTTGGCGAGCGTCATCATGGGCGTGCGGCTGCAGCGCAAGCGGCCAGCCCAGGGCTCCATGACGGCCGGCCCCAGCTCCATGGCGGCGGGCCACGCCGCGTCGTCGTAGGCGGGCCGTTCCCAGCCGGGGACGCCGTTGTCCGACGCTTTCCAACTGCGGTCGGTCACGGCCACGACGCGCTTCTCCTTGCCGGTGCGGATGGCGAGCCAGGCGATCGCGCCTGCGGCCGAGGCACCGTTCTCCGCCTCGATCGCCAGCACGTTGCGGCCTGGCCGCAGCAGGCGCGTCACGTCGTAGGTCTCGAAATCGAGCCAGCCGTCGGTCTTCTTCGGGAGCCGTTGGCCGTTGACGAACGCCGTACAGGAGTCATCGGCGTTGACGATGAATTGCGCGGCCGTTATGGCGGCGTCGGCGGGAAGCGTGACCGCCGAGCGGAAATAGCGGATGCCCACGGGCGCGCTGCGCGCGGGCTTGCCTTCAGGAAACCAGATCCACCGGAGCGCCGCGGGATAGGGTGAATCACCCTCGCCCGCCGAAGCTATGATGACGGACAGCGCCATCCCCCATGCCGCTATCCAGCGAACCAACGTCGTGTTCATAATGACATCAGTGTATCAGAACGCGTGGAGAGAGGTCATCCGAAAATAGGGCAGCGGTTGGCATAACAAAATCTCCTTGTACTTCTATTGAGCCACAGAGCCTGGCATGCCGCAATACGTTTCCCAATGAAAACTCGCGGGGGGTGTATTGAGTGGGTGCATGTCAGCAGATCTGAGGCCGCTTGCCATGCACTGGGCCGGTACAACTTGCCTAGGTTGAACAGGCCTGCGCTACCAAGGTATGTTGTCCCGGCTTCAGCCGGCCCAGTGCAGAGCGAGCGGCCTCAGCTCCGCTGACATGCAACCCCTTCAGTCACTCCTTCACGCTCACGGCGTAGATGTTCGCGCTGCGCAGGTAGAAGCGCAGACGGATTTTCTGCCCGGCCAGCTCGCGGGCCGACTTGCCACTCCAGAGCAGCGGCAAGTCGATGGCGTCGGCTTTATTGAGGACGCACTTGTCCGCCTCAAAGCCGGGCACAACGGCGCCCGTCGCGTCGAGCACGGCGGCCATGAGGTAGGCCTGCTGCGTGGCGAAGGGGCGGTCGGGCGAGGGACAGGCGGCGTTCAGCAGCAGGTCGCCCGCGGGCATCGTGAAGGGCACGGTCGAGAACTCCGCGTTGGCACGCGCGCCGACGAAGCTGAGGCGGTCTTGCTTCATGCCGACGAGGCAGCCGCCGAAGCGGAAGAGAAGCTGGCCGTTGATGAGCAGGGGATTGTGGGTGACGCGCGCGTTGCCCGGAAACGTGTCCCCGAGCGCATTGACGCTGCGGCCGGGGCGCTCCCAGCGGAGCCCGTCGCGGCCTGCCCACCACTCGGTGTCCATCTGCGGCGCGTGCTTGCGGACGCTCAGCGGGCTCGCGGCGTAGTTCAGCACCATCAGGTAGCAGCGGTCGCGGTACCAGAAGCCGTTGCCGCTGTAGAACTCCAGATCGGGCGGGTCGAGCGCGTCGGGCACGGTCAGCACGGCGTCGGGCCGCGGCCGCCAGCGGCCGCCGCGGTTCCAGACATCCTCCATGGAATCAGAAGGCTCCCAGACGCGGCCGTCCGGGCTGGTGCGGAAGGCGATCACGCGCCGGTTCTTGCCGCCGTGGTCGGCGATGCGCTTGCTACCGCCCGGCACCGGCTGAAGGCTCTTGGAGACCAGCACGAACCGGTGGAGCGCCGGGCTCCAGAACAGGCTGATGGCGTCGCCGTCATAAAAGAGCGTGCCGCCGGGATGCTCCTTCCAGTTCCGCCCGTCGGGGCTGAAGAAGGCGGTGTAACGGAAACCGGAGTTGTCCATCTTCAGTTTCAGCAACATGAATTCGTTGGCCTCCGGGTTGTAGGCCAAGGCGTGGTTGAACGTCCACGGCCCTGGCTCGGCCACGTACACGGTCTCGACGTTCTCAAACTTCGCGCCGTCTCGCGTCGTCGCGCGGATCACCGACCACGCGTTCGTGACGCGGACTTGGTCGTTGTGTTTGGCCACTTCCTTGAACGTCAGTCCATAGACCTCCCATACGCCGTTACTCAGCGGCTGGCAGTAGCTGAGTTCGAAGCCCGGGCTCTCGCAGTCGCGGAGACGCTGTAGCGGCGTGGTGCCGAAGTGGATCTTGCCCCACGTGTTGGTGAGGTCCCGCTGATCTGAAAAAAGGAGTGGGAGCTGCGCCTGGGTTGGAGCCCCGTCCGTGGCGGCCGAAGCCGCGAGGGCCGCCGCACCGAACGCGCAGAGAAGTGCATGCTTGAGCTTCGCCTGTCCTGCTTGTTGCTGTGTCATCCGTTCGGACTCGCCGCTTGGATGACCACAAAATACATGCTGACGGCGCCGGTGCGGGCGCGTGAGTTCCCTCCCAGCGTCAGGCGGCCTTTCGGCGCGCTGCGGGCGAAGACGTTATAGACTTTGTACTCGCCCCCGATTTGGACGCGGGCCTGGCCCGACGCGCGAGTCCAGCCCTCTTGCTTCAGCCATTTCGGCAGATCCGTCGCCTCGGCCCAGTAGCACACGTAGACGGCCGAGTCGGCGGCCAGTTCGAGCGCAAGGTAATCGTCGCCGGCCGAGTAGTCGTCGTCGTTGGCCGTGCGCACGAGGTCGCCGCCTGCCAGTTCCGAAGGCAGTGACACGATGCGGTAGTCGCGGTCCACATAGCACGGAGCGCCGTCTTTCGCTCCGCCCGGCTCGCGCATGTAATGTCCCGCAGACGCGGCTGCCGCGTCACGCGGCTCCACTTTCACTTGGCCGGCCGCGAAACGCACACGGCTCACTTCGTTGCCAGCCGGATCCCAGCAGGTCGCCAGACCGTCTGCGATCTTGCCGCGCCAGTGCGCTTCGGATTTCTTGATGCCGCTGGGCCAGTAGCACGTCCACGCGTTCGTGCCGCCGCTTGCGTACTGCCACTGCCACTCCACGGTGCGGTCCTCACGCCACAGCGTCTCGGTTCCGGTTTTGCGCCCGAGTTGATAGGCGGCCTCGTACTGCTTCTGCCCGTCAGGGTAGAAGCGCGTCTCCTTGCCGTGCAGCAGAAAGCGCCCGTCGTCCGCAACGCCGCCGGCCCAGACGGCGCGCGGTTTACCGCGGGAATACAGCTCCCTTATTTCTTTGGCGGCGGCGACTTGGGTGGCGGCGGACTTCATCAGCACCGTGTCGCCGGGGCGAGGCGCATCCGGAGCCAGAATCCAGGCTTCATTGAGTTCAAAGTGGAGGCAGGGCTGGTTCATGGAGGTGATGAGGTGGATCATGCCGTTGGGAGCTTGGCTGGCGGCGGAATAGCCCAGCGTGTCGGCGCCGTTGAGAGCCCCCAGCGTTTCGTGGGGCTGGGTGCCGATCAGCCGTTTCACGCGCCAGTTATTGCCGTCGTCCTCCGAGAGCGCCACATAGGAGCCACGCCGGGTGACGCCTGACGGCTGCTGCCCGCGGATATCCTGAAAGTCACCCGCGAAGAACAGCCGTCCGCTCTGCAGGCGCAGCAGGCTCGGGCGCTGGTTGTTGGCGAGGGCGGGGAAGACCGTCTTGCTCTTCTCCCACGTCTTGCCGCCGTCGTGTGAAACCACGCACGGCATGAACCCGTCGAGATGGCTGTTTTTGCCGCCCATTCCAAGGATGCCGCCATCTTTGAGCAAGCAGTAGGTCGTGTGCCTCCCTGCGCTGCGGCCTCCGGTGTCGCGCCAGGTCTTGCCCGCGTCGTCGCTGGCCCACAGCACGGAGCTGGAGCCGGCGGCGTCGCTGGCCACATAGAGCGTGCCGCGTGCGTCGCAGAACGCGCTGTTGACCGGCTGGCGCGAGTGCGGGCCCGGCGCGCTCTGGAAATGCGGGAAATGCGCCTCGCTCCAGGTGGCGCCGCTGTCCCGCGATTCGACCCACTGGAACGGGAACGCGCCGGGCAGATGCGGGCTGCCCCAGAAGAGGCGCACCGCGCCGCCGTCGGTGAACAGCAGCGGCGCGTGGTCGTTGGCACCGGGGAAATCCACGAACGGCACGGGCATGTCCCACTCGTCCGCGCCGAAGCGCAGGCGGCTGGCGATCAGCGACACCTCAGGCTCATACTCGCGGTATGACGTGTAGATCACCATCAGCACGTCGCCGTTGGGGCACACGGTCAGCGCAGGGCTATGGTTATGCCGCCGGAAAGAGGGCGGCAGTCCGGCCGCGTCGATCGCTTCGGCCGGCGCGTTGTCGGGCGGCACGGGGAGCAGGTGGCGCTTTCTGAAATACGGCTTGGCCGGATCAGGGCCTTGCGCGGCCTGCTTGACCGTATCCTTGACGCCTTGCTGGACGAAGCTGAGTGTGGCGGGCCACGGTTTAGCGGGGGGCGGGGGCGCTTGCACGATGCGGAAGCCGATGCGGCTCTGACCTAGGCCCGCAGGCGCGCCGGGGTATGTGCCGAAGGCGGGGGCGATGCCTGCGCGGTGCGACGCGTGCGCGTAGTCCTCGGCCTTGGCTTTCTCGTCGAGGCAGCCGCCGCGCACGACGCGCGCGAGCCCGCAGTCCGGTCCGACCGGATCCGACTGCGCCTGAGAGGGATAGTCGCCGAACCAGTCCGCGCACCACTCCAGCGGCTCGGCGAAGAGGCGCTGCACGCCGAGCTTGTCAGCCTGGAGACAGACGTACTCCCACTCGGCCTCGGTCGGCAGGCGATAGGGCTTGCCTTCCTTTTTGCTCAGCCAGTCGCAGAAGGCGACGGCATCGTGCCAGCTCATGCCCGCGGCATAGGGTGCGCAGTTGGTGGTGCCGGCAAAGTCCGGCCTGAAATGCCGATACTGCTCCAGCGTGATCTCGGTGGCCGATATGCGGAAAGGCTGAGTGAGCCGCACTGCGTGCGCGGGGGGTTCGTTGAAGCACAAGTCGCGGTTGAAGCGGTCGGCGTCGGCGCCCATCTGGAACTCGCCGGCCGGAACTTCGATGAGGCGCAGGCCGAGGGCTGCAAGGAGCGGGAGAACTGTTGTCATAGGGGTGAGTTCCGGGTGGGGTGGCTGACTTCGCTCCGCTCGTCAACGCGGACAACGGTGTAGCCAAAGAGACGAAACTTGGAGGTGAGGAGCGCGGCGAGGCTGGGCAGGTCTCGTGGGTACACCGAGACAAGCCGCTTGCCCTCCTGCTGGTAGAGCATCTGCTTCTTGTACATGCTCATCTTGTACTGCGGCGTGTCGAGCCCCCAGTATTCGATGTAGAGGTCGAGTTCCGGCAGATAGAAGTCGGGCCTGATCTGGAACTCGCCGATGATCCGGAACTTGGCGTCGTAACGGTAGGCGAGTCCGTGCGCAGTGAGCCATTCCGCGATGCGGCGCTCGCCCTGCGACTGCACGACGGTGCCGTCCTGCGCTTCGATGGTCTTGTTGAGTTCCACCTGCGTCTCGAAGTTGCGGCGTTCCAGAAAGACCTCATCGAAGCAGCGGTCACAAAAGACTCGCTGAAACGCTTGCTGCGAGCGGGCGAACGCGTCCGCCGTGACGCGCTCGCTACAGCGCTGGCAGCAATGCACGGCATGCGCCGCCGCGATGCGCACGGCCTCTTCGATGAAGTCGGCCGCCGCCTGGGCGTCGTGCCGGACGTAGTCCTTCTCGGCTGGATTGCGTGCGAGGTCGCGCAGGTCGTGCAGGCAGGTCTGCGAGACCGCACCGTACGCCTTGAGCGCCTTGATCGCGTACTGCTTCGTCTGCGGATGCGGATCGTGCCGTGCGACCGGCGCGAGAGCGGCCACGGCCGCCGCCCGATCCACGCCCAGCCAGGCCAGCTTGCCGAGCGCGGACGCGGAGAGTCTCCGGGCATTGTCCGACGACGAGCGCAGCAACTCGAGCAGTTCGCCGAAAGCGGAGACTTCGCCCTCGCGTCCGATGGCGACGGCCCGGTCCGAGAGACGTTTTTCGAGCTGCCTGTCCATCGGGTTCTTCATGCGTTTCCCCCGTTAACGAGCGTCAGCGAAGTCAGTGTGTGGTGAAGCTGTAACAACCCGAGCCGACCTCCAGCACCACCGCGCCGCCCTCGGCGCGGAGCAGCTTCACGCCCTTGGCCTTCGCGAGCGGCTTGCCGCCCTCGGTCACGGACTCGGCACTGGCGGCGGGCACGTACACCGTGGCGGTCGCGTTGGCGGGCACCTCGATCTGCCAGTCGAACGTCCCGTCCTTACGCGTCCACTCGCTACGGATCGTGCCATAGGGCGAGCGGTGAGCGGCCTTGACGAAGGAGAGGTCGCCGACCGGGCGCGGGCGCATGACGATGCGCTTGAAGCCCGGCTGAGCCGGGTCGGGCGCGATGCCCGCCAGCGACTCGTAGAACCAGATAATCAGGTCGCCGACGAGCATCACGTGGTTGCCGGAGTTCATCGCGGGATCAGCGGTGTCGCCGTTCCAGAGTTCCCACACCGTGGTCGCCCCCTTGGCGATCATGTAGCCCCAGCTCGGATAGTTGGTGTGCGTCGCGAAGCCGTACGAGAGGTCGGCGCGGCCGCCTTCGGTCAGCACGCGGTTGAGCCACTGGCCTCCCACAAGACCCGTGCCGATGTGGCCCTTGGTCTCTTCCGTGATTTTCTTTACGAGATGGCTGAACACGCGCCCGCGTTCGGCCGGCGGCACCATGCCAAACGCAAGCGGCAGCACGCAGGCGGTCTGCGTGCCGTTGTCATAATGCCCGAGGTCTGACTTGTAATACTTCGCGTTCAGCGCGGCTTTGAGCGTCTCGGCCTGCGCGAGATAGCGCTGGGCGTCTGCGGGCCGGTCGAGCAGCGTTGCGTAGCGGGCCATCAGCGTGAGGCTGTGGTAGAAGTAGGTCGTGGCGAGCAGCGCGGGCGCGGTCTTGCGGGCCGGGTCTTTGGAGTGGATCAGCTTCGGGTCTTCGGGCGGCACGCACCAGTCTCCGTAGCTGTCCTTCTCAATGAGTCCGTCCTTGACGAACCCGCTCATGTGCGCGATCCACTTCTGCATGGCGGGGTAGTGGCGCTCGACGATGCGCGTGTCGCCGTACTGGTCGACCAGCGCGCCGGGGATGATCACCGCGCTGCAGGGCCACGTCACGCTGTCGTTGTAGAGCGGCCAGTAGGGCGGGCAGACGTCCGGAATGCTGCCGTTCTCCTTCTGCGCGTCGGCCATGTCGTGCAGCCACTTGGTGTAGAGCGCCGCGATGTCGAAGAAATAGGATTCGCCCTTGGACTCCGAAGAGCGGTCGCCCAGCCAGCCCTGGCGCTCGTCGCGCTGCGGGCAGTCGGTCGGCATGCTGCGGTAGTTGCCGCGCGTGCCCCAGCGGGAGATCGCGTAGATGCCGTTGACGGTCGGGCTCGAGCAGGCGAAGTCGCCCGCGCTGGCGACGTCGTCGTTCACCACGCGGCCTTCGAGCGAACGGAGCGTCGGCTTGCCCGGGAAGCCGGTCATCTCGACGTAGCGGAAGCCGTGGTAGGTGAAGCGCGGCTCGTAGGTCTCCTTGCCGCTGCCTTTGAGCGTATAGGTGTCGGTCACCTTGGCGCCGCGGATATTGTCGAGGTAGAGCGTGCCGTCGGGCAGCAGCGTCTCGGCATGGCGCAGCTTGATCGTGGCACCCTCGGGGCCGCGCACGCTGAGGCGGCACCAGCCGACCAGGTTCTGCCCCAGATCGTAAATGAACACGCCGGGCTTCGGCTCGGTGAGCGCAACGGGCTTAAGGATGCCGGTCACGCGGATCGGCTCGGCCATCTGCGAGGAGAGCGTGCCGCCGGGCGCGGCGACGGGCTGCGCAGCTTGCCACGCCGCGTCGTCGAAGCCGACCTTGGCCCAGCCCGGCCTTTCGCGGCGGGCGTCGTACGCCTCGCCGTCGTACTCGTTGTTCGCCCGAATCGGCCCGTCGCAGGTGAGGCGCCACGTGCCGTCGCTGACCACGGTGTCGCGCGTGCCGTCCGCGTAGTCGACCTCGAGCTGCAGCAGCAGCTTGGGGTAGCCGTACGTGAGGGTCTTCGTGGGCGCTGTCACGCGGGGCGCATAGTAGCGTCCGTTGCCGAGCCACACGCCGAGCGCGTTGGCGCCGCGCCGGAGCTGCTGCGTCACATCGTACGTCACATAGAAGGCCCGCGCGTCATAATGCGTGAGGCCCGGCGAGAGCACGGCGTCGCCGACCTTCTCGCCGTTGAGAGAGAGTTCGGACAGGCCGAGGCCGCTGAAATAGACTGTGGCGCGCGCGACCTTCTTCGCTGCGGTGAACTCTTTGCGCAGCATCCGTGCGGCGAGGGTGCGGTCCTCGGGGCCGTGCACAGCGCCCCAGGGTTGCATGCCGACCGGCCCCTGCACGGCGGCGGGTTTCCAGGCCACGTCATCGAACGCCGGCAGGTGCCACTGCTTGAGTTCCTGGTCGTGCGACTTCCACAGCCCGTCGGTGGCGATCACCACCGGATCGCCGGTCTCGAAAGCGACGGTCAGCTTGCCGACCGCGCCCGCCGGGTTGGGCGTGTCGCCGAGGTTGTTGACCTGCACGGCAATCACGTTGCGGCCGGGCCGCAGGAACGCCGCAACGTTCTTCACAGTGGCGGCGTTGAAGCTGCCACCTGCCAAGGCGTGTTCGCCGTTGATCGAGCAAGAAAAGTGGTTGTCACCCGCGAGGCTCAACTCGGCCTTGCGTATGGCACGGCCGGCCGGCAGCTCAAACACGCGGCGGTAGAAGCGCAGGCCGGGCGCGGCCTGGCTTCCCTGCAGGCCTTCGGGGTAGCCGATCCAGGAGCAGCCTTCGAGAAAAGACTCTTGGGCGGTCTCGTCCTTGCCGATCCACTGGCCCTTCCAGTCGCCGGGCTGGAGCAGGCCCATGGTCCACGAGGCAGAGTCGCTCCAGTCCGACGCCTCGCCGTCCTGGTCGTAGATGCGCACTTTCCAGAAGCAGGCCTGTCGCGAGGCGAGCGGCTTGCCCGCATAGGCGATCTGGATGCTTCGGTCGGAGCCGACCTTGCCCGAGTCCCACAGGTCGCCCGTGTCCTTCTTGAGCAGCGCCGCACTGCTCGCGACGAGGACGTGATAGGCCGTCTGCCTGACGCCGCGCGCGTCATCCGCATCGAGCTGCCAGCTCAGCCGCGGCAGCGTCTCGTCGATGCCTTGCGGATTGTTCCGGTATTCGCAGCGCAGGTGTTCGACCTCGATCTCCGCGCGGGCGCATGGGGTTGCGAACAACAGGTTGAGGCCAAGAACCGCACCGAGATAACCGGCAGCATACGTTTTCATACGAGCGATGACTCCCCTTTTTGTAAACCGACGTTTCAGATCAACAGTGTTGGGTCAAAGAGCTGGCTTGGCCGGGCGATAGATGAACGAGTCCCAGTAGAGCCGGTCGAGCGCATAGATATCGACGGCGTCTTTGTCCGGATCAAACGCGGCGGGGAGCACGCCGTAGCGCTTCATTTCGCGGAGATACTCGGGACGCGGCTTGAAGCCGGGCATGTCGAAGCGTTTGATCTCCTCCAGGCGTTTGCGCCCCGCCTCGATCATGGCCAGCAGCGCGCGGTAAGCGGGGTCTTCGGCTGAGGCGAAGACGATGGCGTTGACATCGTTGGTGCTTTTGCAGAGACCGAGGCCTCCGGCGGCCTTGGAGAGCGGCGCGCGCAGGAAGAGGGACTTCTCCGGACGCGAGAGGTTGAAGACCGCGTGTCGGCTGTTGCGCAGGCGGGGATCCTTCATGTCCGGCGTCCAGAAGCTGAGGCCGTTCTCATCGCTCAGAAAACTGGGCAAGGGCGTTTGATCCTTGGTGTGGCAGCTCGCGCAGCGCGCCTTGAACACCGGTTGGGCAGCTCGCGTGGCGGGCCACTCCTTGTCGTTTTCCAAAGTCTGGTTGTTCTGCTCGTACCCGCCGATCATGCCGCAGGCGAGCGCGGCGTAGGTGCCTGGATAAGGCGCGCTGGCGTCGAGCCAGAGCGCGACCGTGGCGACCTCTTGAGGCGAGGGCCTGACCTCGTGGTGCGTGCCGTCGAGTTTCTTCATGAGCGGGCTGCCGCCGCTGCCGAGCGCGTAGGGCGCGTAGTTGCTCTTGGCGAAGTTGCGGCCGTCGGTGATCTGCGCCCACGCCGCGAGCGTGTAGTAGCCCATGGAGAACATCGGGCCGCGGTCGCCGCAGAGGTCCACGCCGCCCTTGCGGTCGTCGGGGTTGTGGCAGCGCACGCAGTGGCGGTCGAGCACGGGCTGGACGTGGCGCGGGAAGTCGGGCACGTCAAAGGCGCGGTCGGAGGCGTCGATCGGCGACGGCTTGCGGCGCGACGCGCTGACAGCGCCGGCGGAGGCGTAGGGGCGCGGGGCGCTGGCGCGCTCCTCGTGGCAGCCGGTGCAGCCCTGGCGCTCGCCGGGCATGAGCTGGGTAAAGCTCTGCATGCGCTTGACGCAGCGGCCGTTCGCGTCGAGGGCGACAAAGAAGAGCGGGCGCAGGGCAGGCGCGGAGAAGTGCGCGGAGCCGTCGGGCTCGACCGGAACGGTGCCCAGCACGCGCGGCAGGGTGAAGGTGCCGACGTAGCTCAGGGGGTCCATGCCGCCGGTGAAGTTGATGGGCTTGGGCAGCGACTCCACTATCATCAGACGCTTGACCGTGCCCTTCTCTACATCGACCATCTGGCGGCCCTCGTAGACATTCTCGAGGAAGAAAACGCCGTTGGATTCAGAGAGGTCGGTTTTGTCCGCGATCAGCGGCTCCCGAACGCGAGGGAAGATGGGGCGCGGCTCGTGCAGGTCGCAGTCTTTGAACGACTCGGGCAGGGTGAAGAGGATTTTCTCCGTGCCGCAGTCGTCCAGCAGCACAAGGTCGCGGTCGCGGGCGGCGAGATAGAGGTCGTCGCTCACAGGCCACGGGTCGCGGAAGTCGCTGGTTTTGCTGATGCGGCGCAGGTTCTGCTTCACGTCCGGGCCCTGCTTGGCGGAGACGCGCGCGACGAAGCCTTTGTGTTCGACGCTGCCGTGGCCGGGCGAGTCGATGAAGAGCACGTCGGTGCTGCGGGGGATGGGCTTGGCGTCGATGAAGAGGCCGCCGGGGTGCAGGTTGCCGAAGAAGATGCTGTGCTGGGTGCCGTCCGGGTTCATGGTCCAGAGGTGGTGGTAGTTCACCTGGCTGCGATCCACGTACTCCCAGCGCATGTAGATGAGACGACCGTCGGGCAGAGGCCACGGCGTGTTGTCGTGCTCGATGTTGGCGGAGAGCATGCGGATGTTGCGTCCGTCCGCGTCACAGCGGTGGACCGTGGCGACTTGCGTCAGCCAGCAGTTGACCCAGCGCTGGGCGCGGCCCGAAACGAAGACAATGCCGCCGTCGGGCAGGTAGCACGGCTCGATATCGTCGTAGCCGCCGTCGGTGAGCTGCCGCAGGCCTCCGCCGTCCGCCCCGATCTCGTAAAGGTGGTAGTGGGGCGCGCCGGCCTTGCGGTAAGAGAAGAGAATCGTCTTGGCGTCATAGCTGAGGCACGGGTCGCGGACGCCGCCTTCGGGATCGTCGACAAGCAGGCGCAGCGCGCCGGTGTGGAGGTTCCAGGCGGCGAGGCGGCCCTGCGTGCCGTAGGTCGTCCGCTCGGGCGAGGTGCAGTAGTAGCCGAAGTTGGCGTACCAGTGGCCGTCCTTCACATGGTTGCGCGTGGCGAAGATGATCTCGTTGAACAGCCCGTACTCGCCCGAGCGGAGCGCTGCGGCGCGCGGCGTGATGTTCGGCGGCTCATAAGCCTTGGGGATCCTGGCGCAGAGCAGGACAACGTCATAGATGATCCAACTGCCCTTTTCGAGGGTGAGGACGATCTCGTTATCGCCCGCCTTGAAGCGGTCGGCCGGGACGGTGAAGAGCGTGCGGTCGGGTTTGGTCCGCCCGTCGGCGCGACCCGAAGAGTCGCCCGAGCCGTCGGGCGCGGGGCGCCGCTCGACGGTCTTGCCGTTGACGTCGAGGCAGAGAGTCGGGCTTTCAAGGGCGTTGATCTGGCCGATCACCAGCGTGAGCGCCTGGGTGGGTGTTTCGGTTAATGCGAAGCGGATCGTAAAGGGATGCGTCTTTCCGCCGGCCCATTTGTCGTGGCTGTTGGGGTGGATGTACGGCCAGTCCGCCTCTGGCTTTGACTTGCCGACGGTGTAGCAGACCGGGCTTTTGACGGCGTCCTTGTATTTTTGCCAGCCCGCGCCTTCGGCGAGTGCGAACTCGGCGGGGCTCTGGTCATCCTTGCCGATGGCGAAGATCACGTCGGCCAGCGCGGCGCGAGCGGAGGCGGCGGTGAGCGCGAGTGCGAGGAGCGCCCCTAAACTTGAGCGTTGAGCGTTAAACGTTGAGCGTTGAGCGTTCATCTTATCATTCTCCCGAAAGCACCAGCACCCAGTCGATCGGATGGAGCTGTCCGGGTGGGGCGATCTTCAGCTCGCCGGTGTTGTCTTGCAGTCCGTGGTCGTGGGTCTTGCCGGTGCGCGGGTCGAACCACGCCGCGCGCAGCTTCGGTTTGTCGAGCGCCGAGGTGTCTAAGATCGCTTCGGCGTTGTGAGGGAAGTAGGCCATGATGAAGGTGGCGTTCTTCTGGCCCGGCGTGCGGTCGCTGGTGACCGCGATGTGCCGCCACTCTTCTTTGGGGCCTTGCTTCAGCAACGCCTGGTCTGGGATGCGTGTCAGGAAGGGCTTGGACTCGACGAGCGCGCGCAGGTGGCGCATCTGGTTCGCACCGGGGAGGTCGAGCGCTTCGCGCCAGGACGTGAGCGGATAGTTTTTGGGTTCGCGTCCCGGCTGCCAGAACTGCCAGATCGCGTGGCAGCCGTAGGTGTGGCCGCAGGCGCCCGAGAACACGGACCAGTAGGCGCTGCGCCGCGCGTCGTGCTGGCCGAGCCAGCCGTTTTCGGCCTTGAACCCGTTGGGGTGGTCCTCGTAGCCGGGTTCGCCGTCGAGGCAGGGCTTGGCTGGCGTGCGCGCGTAGTCGCGGGCGATGAACTCGAAGTTTTTGGCGTTACGCGCGTGGCCGGTCTGCGACATGTTGAAGCTCAGCCAGGGCGCATCGTGAAAGTACTGCGAAGACTGCTGCTGGCCGCAGGGGTGAAACGTGATGAGGTGCCTGCCGCCGTCGCCCGCGCGCAGGCCGTCGGCCATGTTGGCGATGATGGCGCGGTGAGTGTCGTCCTTGACGGGACGGTCTCCGCCGAGGATCCAGATCACCGGCTTGTCGCGGTAACGGCGGCCGAGAAACTCGCCATACGCACGGGCGTTATCAGGGGTGAAGATGACCGGGCCATTTCCCCACAGCTGATTCCACTTGTCGCCCCAGGTCGGCAGCAGTCCCGCCACGAGGCCGTTCGCCTGCATCAGATCCACGACGCGATCCACGTGCTTGAAGTAGGCCTCGTTGGGTTTGGCTGGATCGTTGTCGAGCAGCGGCAGGTCGCCGTTGGCGTTGGGGACGCGCAGCCCGTCGAACTCGGCGAGGATAACGCACTGGATGACGGTGAAGCCCTGCTGCGCGCGCCGGCTTAGATAGAAGGCGGCGTCTTTCTCGTCGAGCCGGTGAAAGAGTTCCCACGCGGTGTCGGCCAGATAGAAGAACGGCTTGCCTTCGGCGTCGAGCAGAAAGCGGTTGTTGTCGCTGAGCTTCAGCGCGGCTGGCGCGGCGGCGCCAAGCAACAAGGGAGCCATTACGGATACGAGCAGACCACATAGACGGCGCATGACATCTCCTCCTCGCAGACTGATCGGAGTTCCCCGTCGCGATTTCCGGATGCCTCCGGCGCAGCCCTCCAATCATGAGAATCAAACAATAGCACACTCGCTGAGGCTCTATCAAGGGGCGAGATTCCAATAACCCGCAATAACCCGCAAATCGCCTCCGCAGTTTTACTTGCGCCGTTGCGCCCTTGCGCTGAAAACCGAGGGCTGGATTTCTCGCAAGGACGCAAGCGCAAGGGGGGGCGATTCTCCGCCACACCCTTGCGTTTAAAGAGAGCCGTGTTGGTGTCGGCTGCGTTGGGAAGGGTTGAAATGAGCGGCGTCAGTCAGTGACCGGGTCTTTAATGTCGGCGACGATCTTGTAGAAGCCCATTTTCGTCGTCATGGGCAATGTGCACCCGGCTGATGAAGTATAAGTCCAAATCCAGTATGTAGTATCCACGAGTGTCCATTCGCGGGCAAGGTTCTCCGTATAGTAGACTTTGTACTTCACGTTTGGCGTCCAGTTCCACGAAAGGGCGAGATAGCCGGGCTCGTTCAACTGGGTCTCCATCGTCGCGCCTTCAAGTTTGCTCGCGGCAGAAGCGTAGTCTGAGCCGATGAGGTATTCCTTGTAGTCGTCCAACCCGTCGCCGTCGGTGTCATAGCCTTCAAGAATGGCACGCATGAACCACCGTTTGTTGTTGTAGTTCATGTCGATGTGGGGCTCGTTGCCATAGGCGTAGTGAATCTCGTCAAAGGGGCTCAAGGCTTTCATGCTTGGATAATTGTTCAAAGCATAGTTGCAATAGGCCATGCTTAGCCCCAGTGAACTTGAAGTTGGGATGAAACAATGGTTCGGCCAAGAACAATAATCACCGGTGCCACTGTTTCCTGACTCCACAATATTGTCATAGACACTAGCATCCCATAGGCTTGGCCGGCGACATGCCGATTCCCATGATTGGCATC